>CAKRAY010000188.1 GCA_934296355.1 uncultured Clostridia bacterium | reverse complement strand
GTGTACGTTTTGCGCGCCGATTTTAATATTGGAACCCCTTGCAGCCTTTCTTGCGGTAACGATGTCCGTGAAAGGAACGCAACAAACTACTTCGCATTTAGCGTCTTTTACTAAAGGCTTCAACTCTTCGATTAGTTTTTTGGTTTCTTCGTTGGTCTTATTCATTTTCCAGTTTCCGGCAATAATGTATTTCTTCATATTTACTTCTCCTAGATTATAGTTTATATTTCTTTGTTGTTTTTATTATTTCTTCTCGTTTAAGCAAGCTATACCGGGAAGAACTTTGCCTTCGAATAATTCGAGAGACGCGCCGCCTCCGGTAGAGATGTGAGTCATCTTATCCGCATATCCTAATTGCGCTACTGCAGCTGCGCTGTCGCCTCCGCCAATAATCGTGGTAGCGTCGGTATTTGCCATAACTTCCGCAATCGCTTTCGTGCCGGCGGCAAGGATAGGATTCTCGAAAACGCCCATAGGTCCGTTCCAAATAACGGTTTTAGCTTTTTTAATAACGTCCGCATAGAGCGCTCTCGTCTTTGCTCCGATGTCAACAGCCATCTTATCCGCGGGAATTTTATCTATATCGACAACTTCGGTTTCGATAGGCGCGTCGATAGGATTGGGAAAATCTTTAGTTACTACGGCGTCGATAGGAAGATAAATCTTCTTGCCGAGAGGTTCCGATTTCGTATCCTTGAGCCTTTAAGAACGTATAAGACATTCCACCGCCTATAATAAGCGAATCGCATTTATCGAGCAAGTTGTCGATTACTTTTAACTTATCCGCAACTTTCGCTCCGCCGAGTACCGCAACGAAAGGACGAACGGGATGTTCGAGAGCGTCCGCCATAACGGAGAGTTCTTTCTCGATAAGGAATCCGCAAACCGCTACTTTGGCATACCCGTATTCAACGATAGCGGCGGTAGAAGCATGCGAACGATGAGCGGTACCGAAAGCGTCGTTTACGTAAACGTCACAGAATTCGGAAAGCGCTTTGCAAAGTTCTTCACTTCTGCCTTCTTCGCCAGCGTCGAAACGAAGGTTTTCAAGCAACACGCATTCTCCGTCTTTAAGGGCGGCAACTTTTGCGTGAGCGTCGGCGCCGACTATATCGGTAGCAAACGCTACTTTACCGTCTAATAATTGGTTAAGTCTGTCGGCAACGGGCTTCAAAGTGAACTTTTTAAGATCGCCGGTTTTTGCTTTTTCGAGCAATGCCGCTTTCGCTTGCGCTTGTTCTTCCACAGGCAAAGCCTCTACTTGCTTCTTCTCTTTCTTGGTTAAGCCGAAACCGGGAGTAAATATATTGTGAGGTTTACCCATGTGCGAGCAAAGTATAACTTTTGCGCCTTGACCCATAAGATATTTAATCGTGGGAAGCGCGCCGTTAATTCTGTTCTCATCGGTAATTACTCCGTCTTTCATAGGAACGTTAAAATCACATCTGACAAGGCATTTTTTGCCTTTTACGTCAACATCGCGAATTGTCAGTTTATTCATAAACAATCTCCTTTCTAAGGTATAAATCTATCGGTCTTTTTATTTGACCTATTGTATTATACCACGTTTTGGCAATCTCGTAAACTGTTTTTTGTTGATTTTTTCGATATTTGACTTAAAAAATAGAGAAAACGTTCTATTCTATTAAATTAAATTTAAGAAAACCTTTATATGGCTTTACGCGTATGTTTTTCTCGTCAAAAAAGAATGCTTTATCGTACGTTTCCGTTCTAAAACCACCGTCGTTTACGACTATGGCGTCTTTATATAAACTAATATATTTTTCCTTACAAAAGCAGTTTCTCCCGCGAACCGCCGCAAAGTAATCGCAGTTAAATTCTTCGTGCGTCGCGTGCAACGTAAAATCTGCGCCTACGCAGAGTGTGGCAAAACTTGCAGGATACAAGAAGTCCCGCCCTATACATATTCCTGCCGAAAAACGCTCGTTGGATAAAACCTTTTGCGATTTACCCTTAAGACACTCTTCGTCAGTAATGCTATCCGCGACCCCGCGAAAACGACCCTTTTCGATAACTATACACGAATTGCACAGTTCTCCTTCTACCTCCAAACGACTGAATACGAAAACCGTGTTGTTCATTTCCGCCGAGATTTCTCGAAACAGCCCGAGTATCTCGGAAACGCCGTAAAAACTGCTTATTTGCAACGTTTTATCGGAATTAACCAATAAAATATCCGCCGAAACATCGGCGGATAATTCAAAAAATTCGTTTTCCTCGCTAAGTGAAGTCGCTAATACGTTAATCATATTATATAATATGATTTATATTACTTAAAAGTTACTTTTTTTGCTCTGATCACTATAATGATTATTGCGGTAATAATTACTATTCCGAAGAATACCGATACTATAATGACCGTCAAGAGTTGGTTGTAACTAAGTCCCGCAGTGATATTTTCGGTTTTTATAAAATAAAACTCGCCCTCGTAAACTACTTTACGGAACTCTCCGTAGTAAGAATGTTGCTCTACGATTAAGTTGATTTTTTCTCCGTCGTTAATCGTTAAAACCGGCTCTTCCGCATCCGAATAATACTTATAAAGCGGAACCTTATCGCCCATTTTATTTATTTTTGCTTTTACGACTTGTATTTCGTAACTTTCCGTCTTATTGGTAAAGTAAATATTGCTATACGGAATATATCCTTCGTAATTAAGATATTTGATTTTTTGCCACTTGACGCCGTTTTCGTCTGTGTACGCATTATCGTCGGCAAATGCAATTTCTTCGTTGGCGACAATACAGTCGAGAACTTTATTTGAAGAAAAATCGGGTTCCGAATAAAGCGGACAGTTAACGATGACGCACGCCGAATTATACGTTTTGGCGGCAAAAGACGAAATGAAAAGAATCGCAATAAAAATAGCGACGAAAGTTAAGGAAATTAACTTTTTACTTCTTTTCATTTCATACTCCGTAAAAATTATTTTTT
>CAKRAY010000187.1 GCA_934296355.1 uncultured Clostridia bacterium | reverse complement strand
GTTTTTTACCATTATTTTTAGACTTTCTAAACAATTCTCCACATAATCCGACGCGGAGGATAACTGTAACGCTAATTTATTGTCGAGATATTTGAGGTCGGTTAAAAAAATGTCGACGTATTCTAATAGTCCGGTTATTATTTCCGGAGATTCGTATCCCGACGTATTATACACAATCGGAATCGGCGGGCGATATATATCTAAAGTTTCTTTTATTTTGTCGGAAAAATGAGTAGGAGAAACAAAATTTATGTTGTGAACCCCTTCATCTACAAGTTTTTTAATTTCTTCGCTTAATTCATACGGTGTGAACGTTTTCCCGACGTAGGACTTGCTGATTTTATAATTTTGACAAAAGTTACAATCTAAACTACATCCGCTAAAAAAAATCGTGCCGCTACCTTTTGTCCCGCTAATAGGCGGTTCTTCGTAATAATGCGGCGCGATTCTACAAATACGCATGTCGGATAAACTTCTACATCTACCCTTACTTAAACTACGGTCAACGCCGCATTTTCTCGGACAAAGGTAACAGTTCATTCTTTCACAGAGTTCTCGTCGTCACTTTTAGCGACGGTATCGCTTGTCGTTTGCGGAGAGGGGAGTTCGGCATTTTCGGAAGTCATCGCTTCTTCGGGCGCGCAAGAGTCATTGTTAATGCCTAGCGCGATTCCAAGGACTTCGTCTACCGGCAATGAGAACACGATGCCTTTTCCTTCCGTGTTTAGGCCGACTGCGTTACAAATGGCAGTCATTATAGAATTTTTATGTTCGCTAGGACTGAGAATCATTAGTATTTCTTTTTCCGGGGAAACCGTAAAACCGAAATGTTTGTGTATTTTCTTTATTCCCGTTCCGCGCGCGGTAATAATCGTGCCGCCTGTTGCGCCGCTTTTCCTTGCGCTATCCATCGCTTGTTCTGAGTAGCCACGGTTAAGTATAGTAAGGATTAGTTGATAAGTAGTCATTATTCAGCCCTCCAAAATCTTTAAGGTTGCCGGTCCGCCGACGCTTGAAACGGGAATGGTAAAAGCAATACCTTTACCCGGTTGATTGAATTTATATTCATTGGTAAGAATAGAAAAAACATTGTTGACATCCGATTCGTTAACAGAAGCGATTATTACGCCTTTTTCAGTTTCGGCAATTCCCAAAATACCGATCAACTCATTGCTTGCGGTGCCATTTCCGTAGCAAATGTTACCTAAGTTAACGTTATGCTTCTCTAAAGTCGAAGAGATTTCATCAGTTTTCGATCTATCCGCTATTACGATTAGAATTTTAATTTTAGACATAATCACACCTCGGTATCTAATTCGATAATTTCGCCTTCATGCGTTAGCAATTCCGCAAATTCACGCTGTAATTGCGCTTTATGTAGTTTCGAAGATTTAATCTTGAAAACTAAACCGAGTATTTGCAACGTTACAAGCGGCGTTAAAGCGACAAGAGCAACAGTTCCGAATGCATCGGAAAGGATATTACCGCCGATTTCTTGACATGCGCCCATGGCGAAAGGTAAAAGGAAAGTTGCAGTCATAGGCCCGCTGGCAACGCCGCCCGAGTCAAAAGCAATACCCGTGAATATTTTCGGCACAAAGAATGTAAGTATTAAGGCTATGGCATAGCCGGGAACGAGTATATAAAGAATGCTTATTCCGGTAACAACGCGTGTCATAGCCAAGCCTATTGCTATCGCCATAGAAATAATCAATACGATGAGTAGGCTTTTTTTAGAAATGGTACCGCCCGTAACATTTTCGACCTGTTTTGTCAGAACGTGAATAGCGGGCTCGGCAAGCACGATGCAAGCTCCTACAACCATACCTATAGGTATAATTAAATACTTATTGAAATCGGCTACCGAACTTCCTATATACGTTCCCGTAGGCATAAAGCCGACGTTTACGCCCGTAAGAAATAAAGTAAGACCTATGTATGTATAGATAATACCTATACATATTGATAACAAACGTTTCTTAGGCAATTTAATCAATAAGAATTGAAGAAGGAAGAAGAAACCACATATAGGCGCAAGCGCAATTCCGACCTCCTTTAAGTATTTTGGCAAAGCCTTTAAGTAGGCGAGTAAAACATCTCCGAAAGAGGAAAATGCGGTAAGTTCGGTTACGGTTGCGGAACTTTCGGTACGATTAATCAAGCAAAGCGCGACAACGGCGATTATAGGGCCTATCGAGCAAATACCGACTACGCCGAAACTGTTTTCTTGAGATTTTCCACCGCCGAGCGTAGCGCCCAAACCGACGCCCAAAGTCATAATAAAGGGAACGGTTATAGGACCTGTTGTAACTCCGCCCGAGTCAAATGCGAGAGGAATAAGTTGTTTATCGACAAATATCGTCATTATAAACAAAATTACATAAAGAATGATAAGCACGATATTAAGGCTGATTTTCAAAATCATTCTTAAGACCGCAATGATCATAAACAAGCCTACGCCAAAAGATATAAAGAGAATTAACGTCCAACTGTCGATTGATACTTGAGTGGCGAGGACGGTAAGATCCGGCTCTGCGATGGTAACGATAAAGCCGATTATGAAAATGCAAAGAATAATGAACCAAATCTTCTTTGAACCGCTGACTTTGTCGCCGATATGTTCGCCCATAGGTTGAATTGCGGTGTCAACGCCCAAAGAATAAAGTCCCATTCCTACAATCAAAAGAATTGCTCCGATGACGAATGAAACCGTATTGAGAGAATCCATCGGTTTTATAGAAAAGTTAAGTATTAAAACGAGGATAGTAATTGGAAGGACTGCTAAGGCGGCTTCTTTCAACCTTTTTAGAAATAGCATTGCAAACCCTCCTTTTCTTTTTTAATATAAAAAAATGAAATATTTTGTATATTATAACATAATAATCCTTAAAGTAAAGCAAAAAAAGTTTTTTTATCTATTGAAGTGAAACGATTGACAAAAAAAAGCAAAAAGTAGA
>CAKRAY010000186.1 GCA_934296355.1 uncultured Clostridia bacterium | reverse complement strand
GAAAGTAGAGTATTTACTACCACGATCGGCGGAAGAGAAGTTTCCGTAGAAATCGGCGGTTACTGCTCGCACAGTAACGGAGAATGTATCATTAGATGCGGCGATACCGTTGTTATGACTAACGTAACGATGGCGAAAGCGCCCAGAGACGGAATTGACTTTTTCCCTCTCGGAGTAGATTTTGAAGAAAAAATGTATTCTGTCGGCAAAATTCCCGGCGGATTTAAGAAAAGAGAAGGACGCCCCAGCGATAAGGCGATTCTTACGAGTAGATTGATTGACAGACCTATCAGACCTTTGTTCCCCAAAGGTTTATTTAACGACGTAGCGGTAGTTGCGACCGCTTTGAGCGTAGATACGGATATTCCTCCCGAGGTTTACGGTATGCTCGGCAGCAGCATCGCGCTTCACGTTTCCGATATTCCGTGGAACGGTCCTACCGGTTCGGTTATGGTAGGTTACGTAGACGGAGAATACATCATCAACCCCAATGCGGAACAAAGAGAAAAGAGCAGACTTAATCTTGCGCTCAGCGGAACGAAAGACGCGGTTATGATGGTTGAGGCCGGCGCTAACGAAATTACCGAAGAAGAAATGCTTAAAGCAATACTTTTCGGTCACGAAGAAATCAAAAAGATAGTTGCTTGGATAGAAGATATTCGTAAAGAAGTCGGTAAAGAAAAGTTAAATATCGAACTTCGTCATGCTCCCGCAGAATTAGAAGAGGCGGTTAAACTTTATTCCGAAGAAAAAATTGCGTCTATTTACGCATACTTTGACAGACACGAAAGAGAATTAAAAGAAGACGAAGTTACCAATGAAATTATGGAACACTTCTCTTCGATTTATCCCGACGAAATGGGTTATGTTGCGGACGTTATTTACGCTATGAAGAAAGCGTATGTTCGTAAGAGAATCAGCGAAGAGGCTGTTCGTCCCGACGGCCGCGGATTGAAAGATATTCGTCCTATTTGGTGTGAAGCGGGTATTCTTCCGAGAGTTCACGGTTCGGGCGTATTTACCAGAGGACAAACTCAAGTTTTAACCACTCTTACCTTAGGACCCATCTCCGAAGTACAAAAACTCGAAGGTCTTGACGAGGACGCATTTAAGAGATATATGCATCATTATAATATGCCTCCTTATTCGACCGGAGAAGCGAAACCCTTAAAGAGTCCGGGCAGAAGAGAAATCGGTCACGGCGCATTGGCAGAGAGAGCGTTGGAACCCGTATTACCCAGCGAAGAATGTTTCCCCTATGCAATCAGAACCGTAAGCGAAGTTATTTCGAGTAACGGTTCCACGTCGCAAGCCAGCGTATGCGGTTCTACGCTTGCGTTAATGGACGCCGGCGTACCGATCAAGGCTCCCGTTGCAGGTATTGCTATGGGTCTTATAAAAGACGAAGAACATAATAAGATATCCATTATGAGCGATATTCAAGGTTTGGAAGACTTCTACGGCGATATGGACTTCAAAGTTGCGGGAACGACGGAAGGTATTACCGCTATCCAAATGGATATAAAGATCAAGGGTATCGACGAACAAATTCTTCGTACGGCTCTTGCACAAGCGCGTGAAGGAAGAATATTCATTTTAGGTAAAATGCTTGCGGTCCTTCCCGAACCTCGTAAAGAATTGAGCAAATGGGCTCCCAAAATTATCAGTTTCGATATCGATCCCGACAAAATTAAGGATATCATCGGTAGCGGCGGTAAGACTATCAACAAGATAACCAAAGAGACCGGAGTAAAAATCGATATCGACGATAACGGAAAAGTTTTCATTGCAAGTCCCGATTCCGAGATGGCTGAGGTTGCGAAAAAAATAGTTCTTACGATTGCGAAAGACCCCGAAGTAGGCGACGAGTTCGAAGGACCGGTAGTAAGAATTATGAACTTCGGCGCGTTTGTAGAAATTGTTCCCGGCAAGAACGGTATGATTCATATTTCCAAACTTGCTAAAGAAAAAGTCGAGAAAGTCGAAGACGTAGTTAATATCGGAGATAGAGTTAAAGTAAAAGTAATTAAAGTATCCGAAAAAGGTATCGACCTTAGACTTGTAAAAGTTATCAAGTAATATCGTTAGAATTTCAATAAAAAATCAGCCGCGAAAAGCGGCTGTTTTTTTTGTAAAAAAAGAAGAGTCTAAAAACTCTTCTTTTTCTGTTATTTCTTAATCATTTTAGAAATTTGTTTATTCTTTAACGCTATAAACGTTCCTATAGAACCTACAGCAAGTCCGAAAAATAAGCCTTTTTTCATATTTATGCCCCTCCATATTTAGTATAACTAAAATACGGGCGCAGTTTAATGGAAAGTTTTGTTATTTAGCGGGGGCTAATTTATCCATCGAAAATCCAAGTTTATCAAGGTCAATATTTTCGAATATGATGTTATTTACGCCTGCTTCAAGTGCCGTGTTATACTTTTCTTCGGTCTTAACGGTCCAGGTAAGAAGGTTTACGCCGCGCTTATCAAGGAAGGATTTAACCATTCCGGTGCCGCCGACTTGGAACGAAACGAAATTAGGCTTCATCGCTTTGAAATAAACGAAAACGTCAAAACCGATAGGCGCGAGAGAAAGTAATCCGCGATAGAATTCCGGAGCATGTTTTGCAAACCAAATAATTGTGTACGGGTTAAACGCTTGTACGGCAATCCACGATTCTTTACCTTTAATAAGTTTCAATACTTCTTCTTCGAGTTTATAATTTCCGAGACCCGCAAATTTTAATTCGAGAAGTATGCCGACTTTGCCGTCGACAAGCTCAAGCATTTCGCTGAATAGGGGAATATTTTCGCCATTAGGCAATAAATAATTTTCTCCCTTAATGTCTTCAAGAGTCAAATCTTCGATTTTCACATCAATACCGCATACTCTTTTTAGAGTATTGTCATGAAAAACTACAACTTCACCGCTTTTAAGTAGATGAACGTCGGTTTCTATATTATATCCGCGTTCAATTGCGTTAC
>CAKRAY010000185.1 GCA_934296355.1 uncultured Clostridia bacterium | reverse complement strand
TCATGTCGCGAGGAGTGTTTTTTCCGTGTGTGCCGAGTAAGAAACCGCCGATACGGTGTGAGCCGTGGTCGGGGGAGAACGTGAGGAGAGTGTTGTACGAAGCGTAGCATTCTTTGATTTTTTTCTTTAACGATATATAGTTACGCACGTAATTGCGCGCCGCGCGGCGGCAGAAAGGCGAGTCGGGCGAAGAAACGTGCAACTTATCGTCGTATTCTTGGTTATACACCTCGATTACGTCGTACTTGTCGCTTTCGATAAGTTCTAACGCCTTGATTAGTACTTCGTCGTCGTTTTTCAGTAAGTAGTAATCTATATTGCGGTTAGCGAAAATCGTGGGGATACTTTGCTTGTCTTTGGAGATCAGCGCGACTTTTTTACCCGCTTCCGCCCATTTATCGAAAAGCGAAGAAACCGTAATTAACTTCTTTTCGTAATGTTGTATGCCGTGTACTTCCGGATTTACGCCGGTAAACATCGTGCCGAAACAAACCGGGGTTTTCGGCGGAAAAGCGGTAAGTAAGTTCACGCATAAATCGGCGGAGCCAACAAGCGGCGCGAATATCTTAGGGCGCGAGTCTACGTAGTATTCGCCTATGGCGTCGGGATTGTAAATCACGACCTTTTCCACTGCGGTTCCGCCCGTTTTTTCCTCGACCAGATTTAAGACTTCGTTTATTACGTCTTCGTCTGCCGAATCGGGCTTATTTGCGCCGCTTACTTTCGCTATCGTCGCGGCGAATCTCGTCATAGGTATCGTATTAAAATCTTTCTTTATAATCATTTTTTATTCGAAGAGATAAACTCTCGCCTCGTACGGTTTCAATTCGGTAAGCGGTTCGTCTGCGACTTTGTAGTTCGAGATAAGGAGTTTTCCCTTGCTTAAATCAAAGGAAGGGGGGACTTTTACCGCCGACGGCGTTTCGGAAATATTGAGAAGAACCAACGCTTTTTTGCCTTCGTAAGAACGGGAATAGACGAAAAGGCGTTTGTGATTCTTGTAGTAAAGTTTGAAATCGCCGTAGATAAACAACTTATGTTCTTTACGCATTGTGATTAGCGCTTTATAGTAGTTTAGGATACTGTTTTCATCGTTAAGAGAATCCGAAACGTTAATTTCTTTATAATTCGGATTTACGACGAACCAGGGCGTTCCGGTAGTGAAACCGGCGTTTAAGGAACTGTCCCACTGCATGCAAGTGCGGGCGTTGTCGCGGCAAGCGTAGCGCATAACGTCGTTGATTTTTCTTTCCAGTCTTTCGCCGCGGTAGCCTAAGAATTTATATATCTTGGTAAACAGCGCGTAGCACGCGTGGGTGTTGACGTCCGGGTAGTCGTCGAGCGAGGGGAGCGGGCAGTTCGTCATACCGATTTCCTGACCTTGATAAACGAACGGAGTACCGCCTTGGCAGAGGTACATCGTGGCGAGCGCTTTCGCGCTTTCTACGCGGAACTTTTCGCTACCGTAACGAGAAACGATTCTCGGCTGGTCGTGGTTTTCTATATACAGCGCGTTCCAGGCTTTGCCGTAGAGTTTGGTTTGCCAAGCGTTATAGACTTTTTTCAGTTTGACGAGGTTGAACTTCGTGCGTAGCCAACTGTAAATCACGCAATCCGCTTCCATGTGTTGGAAGTGGAACATCATATCGAGGTCGCGATTATCGCCGCTAATGAATTCGAGCGCTTTTTTCGGCGTCATCATCGGCGCTTCGCCTACGGTCATCGCGCCGTAACTGCTCCAAACGGTTTTGAACTCTTGTAAGAATTCGTGCAATCTCGGTCCGTTTTGGTAGTGTTCCATACCCCTTGCCGCGGGCATAAGGGGAAAACCGTTAGGCAAACCTTCGCGCTTGGATATGAAAGTGATGACGTCCTCGCGGAACCCGTCTACGCCGAGGTCGAGCCAGAACCTCATAATATTTTTTACCTCTTCGCGAACTTTGGGATTGTCCATATTGAGGTCGGGTTGCTCTTTTGCGAATAGGTGCAAGTAGTATTCGCCTCTTACTTCGTCGTATTCCCAACCGTCGCCGGGGAAGGTGCTTGTCCAGTTATTGGGGAACTTTTTACCGTCTTTCCCCTTGCCTTTACGCCAAATATAATAGTCTTTATAGGGATTGTCGTCGCCGCCCTTACGGCTTTCCAAAAACCATTCGTGCTTGTTGCTCGTGTGGTTAATTACGAGGTCCATTATGATTTTCAAGCCTAAGGAATGGGCTTTTAATATTATCTCTTTGAATTCGTCGAGCGTGCCGTATTCGGGCGCGATGTTTTTATAATCGGCGATATCGTATCCGTAATCCGCTTGCGGCGAGACGTATATGGGAGAAAACCAAATCGCTTCCGCACCTAAACTTCTTATGTATTCCAGTTTAGAGTAAATGCCTTTAAGGTCGCCGATGCCGTCGCCGTTTCCGTCGCAAAAACTTCTCGGCCAAACCTGGTATACGACCGCTTCTTTCCACCAATTCGCGTTCATTGAGATAAAAACTCCTTTTTTTCGTTGTCGTAAAAATATTTTAACATAGCGTAACGCATTTTTCAAGAGAGAATTCGTGTGACGGCAACGTGTGACGTTGCATCCAAATCTACGCGAATAGGCAGTATTCTTCAATAAGCACATACTCGCGGAAGCGTGTGACGCTTCACCCAATCTACGCGAATTAACCGTGTAGTTTAATAAGCATATAGCCGCGAATAAACTTTTATCTAAAAAAGCAAAAAAAGTTTATGGTATAATACGAAATTGTGGAAATGACACTTTTGTAACGCCCGCGCGTTGCATCGCAGTTATGCGAACCGGCAGTATTTTACAATAAGCATATAGCCGCACATAAACATTTATCTAAAAAAAAGAAAAAGATTTACGGTATAATGCGAAAATACGAAAACGACGCTTTTTGTATTTTCCCCTTAGGGGGATACAGTAAGGGGGAAAGCCTTACGAACTTGAATGTAAGCCGTAAGGTACGTAACGGCTTCC
>CAKRAY010000184.1 GCA_934296355.1 uncultured Clostridia bacterium | reverse complement strand
AGTCCGAAATAATCTCTTGTAAAAAATAAAACGAACTTTGAATTTTCATCAAGGTTCGTTTTATTCTTGTTTGGTGCGATATAACGGACCACTCGAATATGCCGCTTTCTCCGTTTAAGTGTTTGCCGTTGCCCTCTGCTTCATCGGTTTTGCGTACATACTTACTCGTCAGAATTGCCTAACGGCAATTTTGCGAACCTACGGCTTTTGGAGGTTATGAGCATTTTTTGGAGTGCGATATAACGGACCACTCGAATATGCCGCGTTCTCCGTTTATGCTTAATACCGTTACCCTACTATTGCTCGGTTTTGCGTACATACTTACTCGTCAGAATTGCCTAACGGCAATTTTGCGAACCTGCGGTTCTCGTCCGTTATACATAACAAAAAAACACCCGTTAAGGGTGTTCTCTTTGTTATGGTGCGATATAACGGACTCGAACCGCTGACTTTCTCCACGTCAAGAAGACACTCTACCAGCTGAGTTAATATCGCATTTCGCTTATATATAATACCACGCCTTATAGAAAAAGGCAAGCAAAATTATGATTTTTTTGTTAAGCGCGGGTTTCGAGGCGGGTTTTGACATTTTTTTAGAGCGCTTTTGTCTTGACAAAAAGTACGAATAAATATATTATGTTTATGTATGAAGAATTTTTTTAGCAATAAAAAATTTTTACCGATATTCGTCGCGGCGGTTTTTCTGGTTATCGTCGCTTGTTTAATAGGTTGCGTAGACAAGTCGTATATCGACGAAAATTATATCGAAGTCGAATCGCTTAAAATCGACAACGCGGACGATATTCGTTTATCCACTTACGGCGAGCCGTCCACTTACAAACTTAACGTTAAAGTTTGGCCGGAAAACGCCACTAACAAAAAACTCGTCTACTACATTCCTAGCGAGTACTACGATTATTTGACGGTAGACGAAAGCGGCACGCTCAGAGGCCGTTCCGAAACCGAAGGTTTTTCCGTACCGGTTACCGTAACCAGTACCACTAATTCCAAGGCGACCGCCACCTTCTCGGTAAAAGTCGAAAACGTAGCGGTGGAAAGAGTTACTTTTACCGAAGCGACCACTAATCTTTTATACAACGGCGAATCGAAAAAACTCGAAGTGACTTACAAGCCTAAACACGCAGTCGACGGTAGGGACGCTTCTTTCTCTTCCCTAAACACTTCCGTCGCCACGGTTGCCTCAGACGGTACGGTTACCCCCGTCGGAGTCGGACACGTTACCATTAAAGCCACTTGCACCACTTCCGACGGTAAGCAAATTCTCGCTTTTACTTCGGTAGTCGTTTCTTATAACAAAGGACAATATCAGTTGGACGTTGCCGGCACGCCGAATTACAATCAGGTTATCGGAGAAAACACGCCGATAAACTTCACTTTGCTTATATTAGGCGACAACGTGGACCCCGCTCCCGCCATAGAGTGGTACGTCGATACCGTGCGTATTCCGGAAGCCAGCAGAAAGACGCAATACAGTCACACGCCCGACTCCACTACGAGCATTTCTTATCACGTCTACGTACGCATTACCCCGTACGACCAAGACCAAATTACCCTCGCCAGCAAGACCATAACCTTATACCGCGGTTTCAGCGGAATTTCCCTCGACGTCGGCAACTTATCGAAAACGTACGAACCGTATTTATACGGCGATACCGCGACTTTCAATCTCAGCGTTGGCGACGCGTCCAATTCCATAGTCGCTTACAAATGGTATTTATCGCAAACGGGCGGTAACGGAAAGAGCGTTTACGTCGGAGAAACCTATCCCCAAAACCGCAACCTTACGCGCAGACTTAACGTGGTCGGAGATTACACGCTCACTGCGGACGCGGTGAACGATAAAGGCACGCTCGTAAGTCGAACGCAATTCACTTTCAGCGTGGAAAAACTTGTCGAGGGCGACGTTTTCAAGGCGACTCCGAAACTTCTCAACGACGGTTTGCCTCCGGACAGTTATCACTGGTACTTCGTAAGATGCGATGAAAACGGCAATTACGACGACGGCGAAAAAATGCTTATCGCCGACATCGGACAAAAAGAAAGTTTGTATTTAACGATGCAAAAAGGCGCGTTCCGTCTTTTGGTTACCGCTTCGATTAACGGCGTTCCCGCGACGATTACGGAAAACGGAACGAAAATTCCTTACACCTACGTCAGCGACGTATACAACGTGTACGGCGTAGGCGAAGAACACCTTTCCGGCAAAGATACCCTCGTAGATTTCGGCGACGCGAGCAGCGAAGAGTTTCTTGAAAGCGGCGCGGTTTCCGTAGAGGAATTATATATAGAGGGAGCGGTCCTAAACGGCGAAGTCGTGCCGTATCTTAAATGGACCGTAACGGGCGGTACCGACGCGTTTTTGATTGAGATAACCGACGGGAACGGCGATATGCGTATTCTCGACAGCGCGGATTCCTCTTCGGGATGCCTTTTCGGACCGAACTACTGCTTTATATCTTCAAGCGTGGTCACGCTCGACTCCGTTTTCTCGGTAAGAATTAAAGAAAAAGGCGGCTTATACGGAAAGACCTATTATTACGGCTCCCTAAACGCCGCGGGCGAAACGGACTCCACTCACTTCGCTAAATTCGATAAAGAAACTTACGCGTACTTTGCCAACGTTTCTTATAACAACACGGCGTTGACTTCTTCGGTCGCGACCGCCACTTTGATGCAAAAACCCGTAATTAACGGATACCTTTCTTCTCTCGCAGAGTTAAAAGAATTCCTTGATTTCGTGCTTACGTATCGCCCGATAAACAACTCGTACGTGAAGCGTTTGATTTCCACTTCGAACGGCATAGACGTAGAAACGTTCGGTTTCGATATCGTTCGCGGTTTCAAACCGACTGCGGAAGAACGTAGAATTTTCGTAAACGAAGCGAATTACGCCGAATACGCCAAAAACTCCGGCGACAACGCCGCTCTTACGCGCGCGCTTATCGAAGGTTTGATAGCGGTTTCCGCT
>CAKRAY010000183.1 GCA_934296355.1 uncultured Clostridia bacterium | reverse complement strand
TAGGTTTTCAATAATAAAAATAGTATTGTTTTTTGTGGTGTAAAGCAACGTGCATGAGACACTCCAGCTCTTGCGCGTTTTCTTTTGAAAAAAAGGTCTTAAAAGTTCGCTTTTTGGGTTGTAATTCGTTAAAATAATGATATAATTTAATTAAAAAAGCAAAGGGAGCGGGATAAGTGAAAAAGAAGTTTTTATTCGTAGTTACGTTATTGTTCGTTTGCGTATTCGCGTGCTGCTTGGCAAGTTGCGAGAAAGAACAAGCGAGCGAACCCGAAAAGAAGTTAGTGCTGTTCCTCGGCGATTCCATAGCGGAAGCGTTTGCGGGTCCGTCGCCGTTAATCGAGCGTGAGAATTACGGTTATTACGGAATTTTAGGCAATATAAACGGTTACGAGTACTATAATCGCGCCGTGAGCGGGTACCAAACAAAGCACCTTTACGAGTTCGTGCAAAGAGCGGACGACGGCGTGAATATGGTTAAGTCGCTCGTTTCCACAGCGGACATCATACATATTTCCATAATCGGCAACGACGTTTTGGGGTACGACATTACGGAGATGCTTATCGAAGCGGCGAAAAACGAATATACGCTCATAGATAAGCGTTTGAAGATTGCCGAAGAGAACATAGATAAGACGATTAAGTATATAAAAAAGGCTAACCCCGAGGCGGTTATCATCTTGCAAACGCTTTACAACCCCGTGGGAGAAGACAGTCCGCTAGTTAGCGAACGAGCGAAAAACGCGCTTGCGGAAATGCAGTATTCAAGTAAAGATTATCATAAACTCGCGGGCAGAATGATTACCCGAATGAACGCCGTTTTGGAAGAATATTTAGAGAAAAAGACGAAAAAAATCCTCGGCAAAGTGACTTACAGACCCTATTTTCTCGTCGACGTACACGACGTTTTCGAAGACGTGTACGTTCGCAACAACTCGCGTTGGAAAACGCTTTTTTGCCCCGACGGCATACACCCTACTAACGAGGGTCACGCTTTAATCGCGGGCGCGAACCAAGCCTTGTTCGAAAAAGAGGGACTTGCTTCGGCAAACGCGCTTGCCGAGTATAAAACTTTACGTAAAAATCAACTCGATAGATTATATAAGGGAATAATCAACGTTTCTACGGTAAAGAACGAGATAGACCTTTGCGCTGACTTCGAGGACGTGACTTTCGCGTACTTCCACGCCACCCAAAATTATACGCCGTACTACCAAAACACGATAAATTACGAGGGGGAACACTTTGACGAAGATATGCGGTTTGACGTTGCGAAGTTATCGATTGCGGGCAATAACTTGACGAGTTTTTCTTTGCTCGGACTTAAAGAAGTAAGCCCGTTCAATGAAGAGGAAACGTATATTAAGTTTTTTAAGGACGGCAGATACGAAATGAAACTCTCCGTGGCGGACGTTTTCGTGGCGATTATAAAGATTTTAATATCGAAATACGGCACGGTTAACGTTTCGCAAATGGTAGGATTGGATATCCGATATTTGCAAAACAGTTACCTAACGAACATGCTTCCCGGTTTTTCCTATATGGATTTCGAAAAGTCGCTCGCCATTGTGGAAAATGCGTTCGGCATCAGCGTGGAAGGCATAGACTTCGATAAAGAGTCCGTCCGTAAAACGGCTAACGTGCTCGCCGAAACGGGAGAAATCGTCATCGACGACCCGAGCATTTTGGACTCGACAGTTTCGCTTTCTTGGCAAGGTCAGTATAGACTGTGCGAAGTGAAATCCAAGTTAACCGGCGAAACTTTTACCGCAATCTACATTAACGGCGGTATCGATAAAAGCGAAACTTACCTAAGGTACACTTACGACGAACAGACTTCTTCCGTGCGCCTTACCGTGGACGTAGTGAACGCCGTCATCGAAGGTAAGATTCACGTAGAAAAAGAAAACGGCGCGGCTAAATAACAATTTTGATATATGGTTATATCCCGTTTTATAAGCCGTTATATCCTTTGGAGTTGTTAAAGGCGTTGACTTTTTTATAATAATAAAGTAAAATATCATTGTAATTTATAGGCGCCGATTAGTATCGTGAAACGAACTCGGCGCATAAGAAAAAAAAGAAAAATCTAAAAAAAGAGGTTTAAGAAAAATGGCAAAAATCGATTTGACAAAATACGGCATCACCGGCACGACCGAAATCGTACACAACCCGTCTTACGAAACGTTGTTTAATGAAGAAACCAGACCCGAACTCGAAGGTTACGAAAAAGGTCAGGTAAGCGAACTCGGCGCGGTCAACGTAATGACCGGCATCTACACGGGACGTTCGCCCAAAGATAAGTTCATCGTATTAGACAATAACTCAGAAAACACCGTTTGGTGGACGAGCGAAGGTTACAAGAACGATAACCACCCCGCTTCCGAAGAAACTTGGAAAGCCGTTAAAGACATCGCCGTTAAAGAACTTTGCAACAAGAGATTATTCGTAGTAGACGCTTTCTGCGGCGCGAACAAAGACACTCGTATGGCTGTTCGTTTCATCGTCGAAGTCGCTTGGCAAGCGCATTTTATCGAAAATATGTTTATCAAACCCACCGCGGAAGAACTTGAAAACTTCAAACCCGATTTCGTAGTTTACAACGCGTCCAAAGCGAAGGTAGAAAACTATAAGGAACTCGGACTTAACTCCGAAACGGCGGTCGTATTCAACATCACGAGCCGCGAACAAGTCATCATCAACACCTGGTACGGCGGCGAAATGAAGAAAGGTATGTTCTCTATGATGAACTACTACTTACCCCTCAAAGGTATTGCTTCTATGCACTGCTCCGCTAACACCGATATGGACGGCAAAAACACCGCTATCTTCTTCGGACTTTCCGGAACCGGTAAGACCACCCTTTCCACCGACCCGAAACGTTTGCTTATCGGCGACGACGAACACGGTTGGGACGATAACGGTGTATTCAACTTCGAGGGTGGTTGCTACGCTAAGGTTATTAACCTCGATAAAGAATCCGAACCCGATATCT
>CAKRAY010000182.1 GCA_934296355.1 uncultured Clostridia bacterium | reverse complement strand
CGGCGGCTATTACCGCGCACAAGAACGGCGCGAACGTTATGATAGTAACGAAACTGCGTATCGGCGACGCCAACACGATGATGGCGGAAGGCGGTATTCAGGCTGCTGATAAACCTAACGACAGCCCCGCGATTCACTACCTCGACGCGTTCGGCGGCGGACACTTTGCAGCAAAGCCCGAACTTCTCAAAAAACTCGTGTATGAGGCTCCGGACGCAATAAAATGGTTATCCGATCTCGGAGTTATGTTCGATAAGGACGCGGAAGGAAATATGATTACCACGCACGGCGGAGGCACTTCGAGGAAGAGAATGCACGCGTGCAAGGACTACTCCGGCGCGGAGATTATGAGAACTTTAAGAGACGAAGTTCTTAACAGAGAAATACCCGTAGTAGATTTTACCGCGGCGATAGAACTTATTAAAGACGACAAAGGAAACGTTGCCGGCGCGGTTCTTCTCAATATGGAAACGCAAGAAATTCTCGTTGCCAAAGCCAAGACCGTTATTATGGCGACCGGCGGCGCGGGCAGACTCCACTATCAAGGTTTTCCCACGAGTAACCACTACGGCGCAACCGCCGACGGACTCGTGCTTGCGTATAGAGCGGGCGCAAAACTTCTTTACGCCGACACGCTTCAATACCACCCCACCGGCGTTGCCGAACCCACTCAGATTTTCGGCGCGCTCGTTACCGAAAAAGTTCGTTCTTTGGGCGCGCAACTCGTCAACAAAAACGGCGACGCGTTCGTTTATTCCTTGGAAACGAGAGACGTAACGGCTTCTTCCATAATCAGAGAATGTCATAAGCGCGGTAACAGCATAAAGACCACCGACGGCGAGGGCGTATGGCTCGATACGCCTATGATAGAATTGATCGGTGGCGAAGGCACGATAGAAAAGAGAATCCCCGCGATGTACAGAATGTTCGCTAAATACGGTATAGATATAAGAAAAGAACCTATACTCGTGTACCCGACGCTCCATTATCAAAACGGCGGTATCGATATTTCCGCCAACGGCGAAACCACGGAAGTAGGCAACCTATTCGTTGCCGGCGAAGCGGTAGGCGGAATTCACGGAAGAAACAGACTTATGGGTAACAGCTTGCTCGATATTATAGTTTTCGGCAGAAACGCCGGACACTTTGCCGCGGAAAGAGCCAAGACCGTGGAAGTCGGCACTCTAACGTTAGCTCACGTTAACGAGTTCGAGAAAGAATTGGAGAACGCCGGTATCGCTCCGACGAAACTCTCTCCGCAAATTCTTCCGGATTATAGAAGAAAAGATATGTAAAGAAATTCTTAGGTAGGTTTATAAAATAAAATTATGGAAAATGAAAAAGAAGAAATTTGTTCGGCGGAAACAACCGAACAAGTCAGTGAACAAGGAGAAGCGGTAAAGGTAAAAAAGCCTTTGCCGAAGTGGACGAAATGGATATGGCTCGGCGTGGCATGCCTCGTTTTGGCGGGCATAATCGCTTGGTGCGCGTACAGCGCGACGCAAAGTAAGGGCGTAGAGGGCGTAATCGGCTTATCGACGGTCGTAGCGTTACTGTTCGGAATATTCTTTATCGCGGCAATCGGCTATTTGCTCGGTAGAATAACGATAAAGGGCGTTTCCCTCGGAACGGCGGGCGTATTTCTTATCGCTATCGCGTTCGGTTGCGTATGTACGATAAAAGGGATTGCCGACGTGCCGGTTTTCAAAGCGTTTTATATAGAAGGTTCTTCCTCGACGCTCTATAAATATTACGGTAAAATCGTTCAGAACGTAGGACTCGTTCTGTTCGTCGCTTCGGTAGGGTTTATCGCCGGACCGAACTTCTTCAAGAACTTAAAGAAAAACGCTAAATCGTACGTATTGCTCGGACTACTTATAATATTGACGGGCGCGTTGCTTTCCGTAGCGTTTGCAGCGATACTCGGCGAAGAATATAGCGGAAAAGAGTTCTCGGTCGGTATTCTTTCGGGTTCGCTTACCACTACTCCCGGATATTCCGCCGCTCTCGAAGCGTGCGCGGACGAAGCGGGCAAGTCGATGGTTACCTTAGGACACGCGATCGCCTATCCGTTCGGCGTAGTGGGCGTTGTGCTTTTCGTGCAACTTATACCCAAAATTACCAAAGCGGACATGGCTAAGGAAAGAGAATTATTACATATCGGCGCGACCGAAAAGAAAGAAAAGAAAGCGGGCTTGTTTACCGCCGACCCGTTCGGACTTATGCCTTTCGCGCTTGCTGTTGTGTGCGGACTTTTATTCGGCGCAATCAAAATTCCGCTTACTTCTAAGGGTTACGACGGCACTTGCTTCTCGCTCGGTACTACGGGCGGCGTGCTTATTATGTGCTTGATATTCGGACATTTCGGACACATGGGTAAACTTTCCTTGGAAATTCCCGAAAAAACCGCCAAAGTGTTCCGTGAATTCGGACTTATGCTCTTCCTTATCGGCGCGGGCGTCGCGGGCGGAGCGCAACTCGTGACCAAAATCGCAGAGTACGGCGGAATGATTATTCTTTACGGTTTCCTCGGCGGTATCATAATGACGATATTACCGATGATCGTAGGTTTCTTCTTCGCGAAATACGTTTTGAAGATAAGCCTTCTCAACAACCTCGGGTCGATAACGGGCGGTATGACGTCCACGCCCGCGTTAGGTACGCTTATCTCCACGGCGGGTACCGACGACGTCGCTTCCGCGTATGCGTCCACGTATCCTATCGCGCTCGTAGCGGTTGTACTTTGCTCGCAGTTTATAATAACGCTGATGTAAAAAGGCGGTACCAGTCGTTCGGCGGCAACGTGTGACGTTGCATCCAATTTACGCGAAAAGGCGGTATTCTTATTTAAGCGTATAGCCACGTATGAGCATAACACGCGAAGCCTCGACTTTTCCTTTGTGCTAATGCGTACTGTTAACCGCCGAAGCACCGACTTACAAGGAAGCCGTTAAGATAACGGTACCAGTCGCAAGGGGGCATTACATTACAGTCAAAAGAGGTCGTTATCGCGACCT
>CAKRAY010000181.1 GCA_934296355.1 uncultured Clostridia bacterium | reverse complement strand
TAATCTTTTACGTCGATAAAATCTTTACTGACGATAGAAGCGGTATTTTCTTGGAAATTACCTTCCGCGTCGAGCGCGCCTATCTTGTACGAAAGCGAAGATAACGTTTTACCATCATCTTTCGGTTTAAGCGCTTTCACGCCGATAACCGTTACGCCTACGATAATAGCCGCAATGAGTATGAAAACGATAATCCATTTTAACTTGTCTTTATTCATAAAATTTTTTATTTCTCCTTAATTTTTTTTTACGGATAGCGCCGTATCGCTTTACTTACGTCTCTTTTTTCTTTGTTTGTACGCCGCGCGTTGTTCAGGCGTAGCGTGGTTGTACGCGTATATCGCGTTACTGTCGTTAACGGCGTTGATATAACCTTGTCGGCGCGCTATAGCGGCTTCGTCTAAGAAATTACCTCTAGAATCCATACCGTCACGTAGTTCTTGGTAGTACTTTTCTTTCTTTTTATTAGGCGAAAGAAATTTCCAACGCATATTTTTTTTGTTCCTCCAAGTTTTTTCCGGGAATAGCCGCCCGGTACGGCTCGAACGTCGACTTCGTTCGTTTGCAAACGTTAAACGTCTTCTACAGTTACGTTCGGTACTACTCCCGGCTCTAATATGCGTTCGAACGCTTCTTTTAACCCGGGGATAGTTTCAAAATCTTCCGTCTTAAAGTCTCGTACGTTACCGAAACCGGCAAACGCTGCTTTAAGGTACCCTTCCGCTCCGGGAGTTTTAGGAACAAGTTGCGTATCCACGACAATACCGCTTTCGTCTTCGGCTACGGCGTAAAAGTCATACGCGTCACGCGCATTAACGTCATTGCTCGGGCGTTTTCTTATCTCTAAAAGCAAGCCTTGTCCATTATCGTAGAGGAAGTTCAAAAGGGAGTAACTCGAGGCATTTCTCGAAGTTCGTCCGAGGTTATCCTCGCTTTTTACAAAGCCTATATAAGGCACAAGCGACGCTTCGACAAACGATTGCCTATTGCCGTCTAAAATCAAAAAGACCGAATACGCGTAATAGTTTTTGCCGTTGCTTTTTTGGTAAATACTGCGCATAAGTTTGAAAGTCTTACGGTTACGCATGGCTACGGCTATCGCTTCATCTTGCGTGGTCCTCTTCTTCGGTGCAATCGTTTCGGTGTTCGTTAGTTTCTTTTCAGTTTCGTTCATAATTAAAAAAATCTCCTTTCCGTTATCGCCGGCGACGTGTAAAATGTTATTGAGATATCTCAATATAAACATATTACTATTGAGATAACTCAATGTCAAGAGAAAAAATAAAAATTGTATAAAAAAGTTTTAATGTATAAAAATAATTGCTTGGCATACTCCCTTGAGCATATTTTCTCCGTGTTCTTTTTGTGGCTGGTCCCTTACGCGGGTGCGCGTGAAAAGTGGTTCACGGCTAAAGCCGAATTTGCTTTTATTCTTCTTCAAGTTTTGTTGCTCCGTCCGGTCCTCAAGAGGACCCACGCTCCGCAACGAGGCTTCCTAGAGAGCCAAATGAGAATTACACGACCCCTTGTCAGACGAGTGTCGTCGGCTGCGCCGCCGACGCGACAAGGAACGGGTTTTTGCCGTAGACAAGCGTTTTTTTACGTTCGAAAAACGGCATACCGCGCTAGCCCGCTTGCTTGGTTTGCCGTTTATCGAACGCCGAAGAGGATTCTTCCCGAAAAAAAAGTTTTTTGGACAGAAAAAAGGGGTTTCTTTATAGCAAAATAGCGCCTACCGTGTAGGCGTTCCGTTATAGTGATAAAATTTTCAATTATGAAACATTATCAAAAGGTAAATCTTCGTATATTTCCTTAGCACGGCGACGTAAATATCCTATAATGCTCTTTTCCCAAGCGTCACAAAGCCTATACTTCACAACGCCGTCGTCGAACTCGTAAAAAATGTCTTCCGCTTTCACAAAACTCGGAAAAGAATCGGAGAGACCGCGGCTATAATACATGTAGCCACCGTCCTTGGAAGCGTAACAAGATACATAAGTGAGCGTATCTAAAAAACTTTTATAATCGCTACAACTTATGCTTTCAAACTCGTTTATGCCAAACTTACACCGTAATTCCGTAGACTCGAACACGTTTCGCCATTTACGTTCTCTTTCGCTATAACGCGAAACTTTTTTCAAATCCCCGTTTTCAAAAAAGTCTTCCGGAACGTGGGCAACGGCGTGGAAGTGTAGTCGACCGTTCTCGTCGCCGAACTCAAAACCGCCCATAATCTTTAAGCCATATCTGAAAGAGTTATTTGCAAACCACCGTTTTAAGGTGGTCATCCAGTTATCGGCGTCCGGGAAAATCTCCGAATCTCGCGTAATCGTAATGAAGTAATTAAAAATTTTGCGGTTCATTCCCGCTTTTCGCATAAAGCGTTTCATTTTAGCGCGGCATGCGCCTATATTATCTTTTTTCTTCGTTTCGATAAACTCGTCTATACTTTTTTCGGTCAAATCGTCGAAATCGCGCCGGAACTCTTTTTCTTTTTCTATATTTTTTCGTAAAATTTCTTTAATGTCTTCGAAACGTTGCTCTCGATTGCTTCGGTTGTATTTATAAAACTTAGGCTTGTCGGTATCGTATTCGGCAACAGTCTTTTTATATAACTCAGACAAAGGAGTCGAAGGCAACGTTACACGTTCCATATGCGCTATTTTATGGCAAACATACACGTCGTCGTACAAGTCATAGTACACCTTACAGCAGTCGCGTTCAAGAGAATTTATATATTCTCTATCTTCTTCTTTGCTATTAAAAAAACGACCTACGTAACTCATTATTTCACCAATCAAACTCTTAATCAATGGGTCCCGGGTTCGAGTCCCTGATGGCGCACCAAAATAAAAAGAACACCCTTACGGGTGTTTTTTTATGCGCATTGATTTAAGTTATGTTGTTTTCATTATCAAACTTTTAACTTGTTGTCTTTTTGCTGACAATTGTTATATAATTACATATAATACAAATACCGAAAGAAATTTTTTCTTCTTCCCGTAAGGTATATTGTTACT
>CAKRAY010000180.1 GCA_934296355.1 uncultured Clostridia bacterium | reverse complement strand
TGGATAGACTTCGGCAAAATACTTAAAGAAAAGAATATTCCGCTTTTCAGTATAGAAACGCGTAAGCCGCTGAAGGAATTCGATATAGTAGGTTTCAGCGTGCCGTACGAAATGAGTTACAGTTCGGTGCTGTATATGCTCGACCTCGCGGGTATACCTTTCCGCGCTAAGGATAGAAAGGACGACGACCCCATTATCGTAGGAGGAGGTCCCGCTTCGGCTAATCCGGAACCGATTATCGATTTTTTCGACGCTTTCTTCATAGGCGACGGCGAAGAAGCGGATAGCGCGTTTATAGAACTCGTAAGAAAATATAAACACGACAAGAAAAAAATCTTAGAAGAGGCGGCGAAAATTCAAGGCGTGTACGTACCGTCGGTTTGCGAGTTTAACGGTGAAGTCAATTTGACTAAGGTAAAGAAAGCGGTCGTTAAAGACCTCGACAAAGCGCCGTATCCCGTTAAACCCATCGTACCAAATATCGAAATAGTTCACGACAGAGGCGTGGTGGAACTGTATAGAGGTTGTTACGCGGGCTGTAGATTTTGCCAAGCGTGCTTCTTTTACCGTCCGATAAGGTATAGAAGTAAAGAAACCGTCGTGGAAATTGCCGAAAGACTTATCGAAAACACCGGTTACGACGAAATCGGCTTAGCGAGTTTGTCGTCGGGCGATTACGAAAACATCTATGACGTTCTTAACGCGATGAAAGAAATATCGGAGAAAAAAAACGTGGTGTTCCAAATGCCGTCGTTAAGACTCGATAGTTTTACCGCAACGCTTATCGGCAATGCGAAAAAGATATCGCTCACTTTCGCGCCCGAAGCGGGAACGCAAAGATTAAGAAACGTCATTAACAAAAATATTACCGACGAGGACATCGATAAGAGTATGCGACTGGCGTTCGCGGTGGGATACAGAACGGTAAAACTCTATTTTATGCTGGGGCTTCCGACGGAAACCGACGAGGACGTTCTCGGTATCGCGGAGATTGTAAAACGAATACGTTCTATATACTTCGAAACGGTCGGCAAGAAAGATTTGAGCGTCAACGTAAGCACTTCTATGTTTATACCTAAACCGGTAACGCCGTTCCAATGGGTCGAACAAATAAGCATGGAAGAAATGTATAGGAAACAAGAACTTTTGAAAAAAGAACTTTTCCCCATAAAAGGCGTGCATTACTCGTGGCACGGCGCAGAGATGTCCATACTCGAAGGCGTGTTCGCGCGCGGCGACAGAAAACTCTCTTACGTAATCGAAAGAGCGTATAAAAAAGGTTGCGTGCTGGACGGGTGGACGGAGATTTTCCATCCCGAAAAGTGGTTCGAAGCGCTTGAAGAGGAGGGTATAAACATATCCGAATATACCGGAGAACACGACGAAAACAAACCTTTGCCGTGGGATTTTATAGACTTCGGCGTAACGCGCGCGTATCTGTTAAAGGAACTGCATAAAGCGTTGAAAGGCGAAACGACCGAGCCTTGCAAACATAATTGCCAAGGCTGCGGAGCCAAACGCTTCGGCGAATGTCGGCAGTACTTGTCGGAGGAAACGGATAATGTACACGATTAAGTTTAGAAGATTCGGAAACGGCGTTTTAATATCCCATACCGACGTTTTAAGATGCCTTAACCGCACAATGCGTAGAGCGAACATAGGCATGAACTTCAGTAAAGGCTTCAATAAACACATGACGCTAAAACTCACTCAACCCTTGCCGCTCGGAATAGCGAGCGACGACGAGTACGTCGTTTGCGACCTGGTTGACGAATTAAGTAAAGAGGAGTTTTTACAAAGAGTAAAAGACAACTTGCCGCCGTTTCTAAGCGCGGAACGAGTGTTTTATACCGAAAAAAATCCCTCGCTTAGCGCGCGCGTCAACGCAAGCGCGTATTTTGTACGCACGGAAAAAGCGTTCGAGAAAAAGGACGAGATAGAAAACATAAAAAACGGCTATAAAGTAACCGTCGAGAAAAAAGGCGAAATCGCAGTTAAAGAAGTAGCCGATATGATTTACGAAGTAAGGGTAGAAAGAGATTCGATAATTCTCACGCTTGCTTTCGGCAATCCCAATCTAAGGATAGACGTGCTTTTTAAGCAACTGAATAAGGACTTCGACTTGGATATAGGCTACTTAGACGTTGTCAGAACCGAGCAACTTATCTATGATGGCAGTACGTTTCTTTCCGCGGAAAAATATATGGAGAGCGTTGAATGAACAAGGCGTATTGTTTTGAAGAAGACGGGTATTCATGCGTCGCGGTCACCGAAAACGATAAACTCGTCAGACTATATAAGTTAGAGAAGAACTTTTTGACGGGCAGTATTTTTATCGGCAAAGTAAAGAAAGTCAATAAGAGCGTGGGCATTTTCGTGGACGTCGGGTTAGATAAAGACGCCCTGCTTACGTTTAGAGAGGGCGTAAAACCGGGCGATTATCTGACCGTTATGATAAATCGCGAACCGACCGAAGAAAAAGGCGCGGCGGCGACGGAAAAACTTACGCTCGCGGGACGGTATTGCGTGCTTAACGACGTAGGAGAGTATAAGTTCTCTCGCTCGATATCCGAAGATAAAAAAGTAGAATTGTTTCGCCTTAAAAGATACGATGACGTAGGCTTCGTTTTTCGCTCGGCGTGCGAACGCGCCGATTTAAGCGAGATAGAAAGGGAGCAACAAACGCTTGTCGCCAAGTACTCGGAAATTAAAGAAGCGGCGAGGAACGTCTACGGCATAAAAAAGTTGTATTCGGACGACGCCTTAACCGTCGCCAAAAGATTGAGCGACGACGGAACGCTTTACGAACTCGACGAAAGATTAAAAAAATGCTTGTCCGAATTGAAAGCGCGCAAGGTGGTCGTGCAAGGCGTAGAACTCGTTTTCGACCATACCGAGGCGATGACTGTGGTGGACGTCAATATTCATAAGTATTCTGCGGGCGATAAAGACGTCGAAGCCGCCAACCTTAACGCCGACTTGATTGCGGTAACCGAGATTGCTCGACAAATAAGATTGAGAAATATAGGCGGTATCGTTATGGTAG
>CAKRAY010000179.1 GCA_934296355.1 uncultured Clostridia bacterium | reverse complement strand
GTACCGGATAGAAGCGAAGCGATACGGTATGCTATTTCGTTGGCTAAACCCAGCGATACGGTATGTATTTGCGGCAAGGGTTGCGAAAATTATATAGATGTTATGGGAGAAAAAATCTTATATAACGATTTCGAGACGTGTAAAAATTTTTTGTCGGGTAGGAAATAATTGCAAAAACTACTTATTGTTTTTTTAATCAGTTTTGTTTCGGCAATGATATTGTCGCCTTTAATCATTTTCATTATGAAAAGAATAAAGGCCAAACAAACTATTCTTTGCTACGTTGAACAACACAAAAATAAAATCGGGACGCCTACAATGGGCGGAATTATATTTTTATTATCCGCAACGATAGTTTCGCTGATTTTTTTTGACGGCAGTAAAGAATTAGCGATAATATGTTTGGTCGTTACTCTAGTTTACGGCGGAGTAGGCGCGTTAGACGACGGTATAAAAATATTATTAAAACGTAATTTGGGCTTGAAAGCGTATCAAAAAATCATATCGCAAGCGTTAATTGCGATTATAGTTTCTTTATACACTTATAAGTCATGGCAAGTGGGCGCCACGATAAGGCTACCGATTGCGAAGATTTACGTCGATATCGGACCTTGGTATATTCCGCTTTGTTTCTTTATTTATATTGCAACGACGAATTGCGTTAACTTAACCGACGGATTAGACGGACTGGCGGGGAGTACGACGTTGATTTATTTGGTCGGTTTTATTGCCATAGCGATGGGAATTTATTATGAGAAATCGGATTTAGGACAAACTTTTTACGCTCAAGAAGTTTATAATATTGTAATTTTTGCCGCCGCTTTGGTTGGCGGTATAACGGCATTTTTATGGTTTAACTCTTATAAGGCGAAGATTTTTATGGGAGATACCGGCTCGCTTGCATTAGGCGGCGCTTGCGCAGTTATCCCCGTGATGTTAAAAAGTCCTTTGATAATTGCATTATCAGGAATAATGTTCGTTATAAGCGGCATATCAGTAATATTGCAAGTGTTAGTGTTTAAGACGAAAAAGAAAAGACTCTTTCTTATGGCGCCGTTTCATCATCATTTGGAGATGAAAGGAATCAATGAAAGCAAAATCGTCGCTTATTACAGTATAATTACCGCAATAGCGGGCGCGGTTGCAATAATAGTTTTTTGAGGTGAGATATGTTTGAAAACAAAAAAGTGTTGGTAGCGGGAATGAAAGCAAGCGGAATCAGCGCGTCCTATTTGCTGAAAAAAAACGGAGCGCAAGTTTTTTGTTACGACGATAACAAAAAGATTTCCGTTAGCGGTCTTACATTTATACGCGAAATAACCCCCGAAATAGTTTCTTCTTTCGATTTTGTCGTGGTTAGTCCCTCAATATCGTTAAAGCATGTTTTAATCAAATATTGCGCCGAAAAAAAAGTAAAGGTCATCGAAGAATTGGAACTCGGGTGTATGCTATTGGATTGTCCGAAAATAATGGTAACCGGAACCAACGGCAAAACCACCGTGGTGACAATGATTGAGAAACTACTCAACAATTCGGGTTTAAGAGCAAGAGCGATGGGCAATATAGGATATCCGGTTTCGCAAATCGTTTTAGACGGAGTTAGTATGGACTACGCCGTAATAGAGGTAAGTAGTTTTCAATTAGAACACGTTGAAAGGATAAAAGCGCATATAAGCGCGATACTTAACGTTGCTCCCGATCATCTCGATCGGTACGACGGTTACTCCGACTATGTCGATACAAAGAAAAAGATTTGTCTTAATCAAACGCCCGACGACTATTTGATTTTTAATAACGAAGATGGTATCGCCAGGTCATTCGCTTTATGCACTAAGGCAAAAAAGATACCTATAAGCGCGACCAAACAAATGTCCGATGTGTACATAAAAAACGGCTACTTTATGCTTAAAGACAAGCCGTTATGTTCGGTAAAGTGCTGTAAGTTAAGAGGAGAACACAACAAGTTTAATTTGCTTGTAGCATTAAATATCGGCAATATTTGCGGAGCCAAAAGCGACGCAATGATTAAATTAATCAGAGAGTACGCTCTTTTACCGAATCGGATTGAATACGTAAGCACGATAAACGGTAAAAATTACTATAACGATTCGAAGGGTACTAACATGCACGCGTGTAGGTTCGCTATAGAAAGTATGGACGGTAGCGTTGGACTAATAATGGGCGGAAGCGACAAAAACGAAGATTTTTGCGACTTTTTTGAAAATATAGACGAAAAAGTTAAATATGTGGCGGTAACCGGCGCAAATGCGGTAAAGATTTTTAATTCTGCAATGAAGATGGGATTTCAGAATATCGTAGTAACCGACACTTTGCAAGACGCCGTAAACTATTTGAGTCGTCAAAAAGATATAAGTAACGTCTTATTGTCGCCGTGTTGCGCGAGTTTTGACAGATATAAAAATTATACCGAGCGCGGAGAAAAATTTAAGGAAGCCGTTTATGCGGTTAAAATATAAATTTTCGTATTATAACCTATTGCCGATATTAAGCATTTTTCTGGCATTAATAGGTTTATTATTTATTTATTCGGCAAGTTTTTACTCGGCAAGGATAAACTATGGCGACGCATTTTACTATGTAAAAAAACAGTCGATTTCCTTAGTTGTCGGTATTGTTTGCATGATAGTCGCGTCAAAGGCAAAAACCGAAATCTATCGAAAAATCAAATGGGTTTTATTCGTTGCGAGCGTGATTTTGTTGGCGCTGGTATTTATTCCCGGTTTAGGAATGGAAAGTTACGGGGCTACGCGTTGGATAAATCTCGGATTTTTCACGTTTCAGCCATCCGAATTCTCGAAATTCGGGTTTATGATGTTTTTGGCGGGTTATTTGTCGGAAAATCCTCCGTTTAATCTGAAAAATATGGTAATTCCGGTACTGACGGCGGGAATAATATGCGGTCTTATTATGGCGGAACCCAATATGAGCATTACGGTTGTGGTCGGTTGCTCTTTTTTGATAATGTTGTTTACTTCCGGAATAGATAAAAAATGGTTGATTTTTCTTTCGATTATCGTTATAGTAGCGGGCGTAGTTTTGATAAT
>CAKRAY010000178.1 GCA_934296355.1 uncultured Clostridia bacterium | reverse complement strand
AAATCGCCCTACTACTTCTCGCAATCGCTTGTTTTATCGATTCGATTTTATCGCGCTTTTCTCTCTCTTCGAGATAATTGCTGGTAAGCAATATTCCGTAGTCGACCGTCGCGCCGAGCATAACCGCCGAAACTATCATATATCCTAGGAACACTATTACGTTACCCGTTAAAGCGTCGATACTCGTGCTTATCCATACCGATCCTTGAATAACTAGTATAAGCAGTATCGGTAAAACGAAGTTTCGGAAACTGATTAGCAAAATCAAGGCAACCAAACCTATCGATACCCACGTTATCACGTTGTAATCGAGGTTGACTATTTCTTTAATTTCTATCGCGCTGCTCGAGCCGCCTACCAAGTAATATTCGCCTTTTCCCACGCCGTAGGAATTAATAACCTCTCTTACTTCGTTTATTGCCTTTTCCGTCGCCTCGCCCTCTTCGTCAAGGTCTATGTAAGTCACTATTCTTGTATATTCTCCGTCGGCGTCGAATTGTGCAAGAAACTTATCGGGCAAAATCGCTTGCATACCGCTCGCCTTTATTACGCTTACCGACTGCGCGGTCAAAACGAAGTCTTTTTTCGCTAAATCTTCGGTTATCGCTTGTTCTACGGTAATCGTTCCGTTTGCGCCGGTAATTACCTTATCTCCCGACGATTTCTTCAAGATAACGGCAAGTTGATTTTGTCTGCCGAAAACGCTTTCTATATGACTTTTGTCTTCGTAAATAAGCGAACCTTCGCTACCGAAAGTCGCGGTGTCACCGTAGCCGAACTTCAAATAACTTTGACCGACGAATCCCGCTACGATAACCGCTAACGCTAAAACGGGAACCACGTATCTAACCTTCATTAATGCGCCCGTGTACTTGTAAAGCGTCAATTTTACGCTTTTATGCGTAGTTTTTACTATGAGTTTATCGGTATAAATCGCCAAGCCGGGTAAAAGCATAAACACGCTGAGTAAACTCAGTATTACGCCCTTAGCAAAGACGATACCCATATCTAAACCGATGGAATACGACATAAACATTATCGCCACAAAACTAGCCACCGTGGTAAGGGAACTTGCCGAAATCGGACGAATCGACGCTTTAATAGCGTTTATCATAGCCGTTTCTTTATCGACTTGTTTTTGTTTTTCTTGCTTATAACGGGTCAATAGGAATATGGAATAGTCCATACTCAAGGCGAGTTGTAAGATTCCCGCCACGCCGCTCGTAAGATAGGACACGCTGCCTAAAACGATATTGCTACCCATATTTATGACCACAGCCACGCCGATTGCTATCAAATACAATATCGGCTCCCAGAAAGAAGTGCTTAACGCAAACAGAATAACCATCACGACAATGCCGACGGCTATCAACGCATAGAGCGTTTGTTTATTAACGCAATCGATGCTGTTATAGGTGGTCGCGGAGTTTCCGCTCATATAAATACCGTAACCCGACTCTTTGCCGATATCGCGAATTTCGTCGATCGCCGACATCGTTTCTTGCGCGTAATCGGTTCCGTCGAAAGTAACTTGCAACAACGCGCAATACTTACCCGACTTATTCTTCGCGTAAAACATCGCAAGTGACTCGGAAAAACCGTTAATCAATTCGCCCGCTTCGCTTAAATTAAAATTCGACGCGTCGAAACCGTCAATATTGGAAAGATTAGCAATCATCGTTTTCAAAACGGTCACGAATCGAGATTTCGAAATATCGTAATTGCCCGTCGCAAGTTCTTCGTTCACCTTTGCGCCGTAACCTTTGTTGCCGCTCAATAACGTTCCGACAATGTCGGCTATCGTCGACGTAGGAAGGTTAAAGTCCAATTCGAAGTTACCGTTACCGAAATCCTCGCCTTTTACGATATTGAGCAATATCAAAATTGTTTCCGCATATTCTTCTTGCGTCGCGTCGCCGGGAAGAGAACCCGTAATACCGCTAAACAAATCGTCGAGAAAAAGAACGTCTTTTACGCCGTTCACCGATTTGATTTTATTCTTAAATTCAACCGCTTCGGCGTACTTTAACGCAACCTCTTCCGTAGCGCCCGCTACCATTACCGACCCGTTACCGCTATAACCAAAAGTTTCGTACATTGCGCCGAGTCCGCTTTTAACTTCGCTGTCCGCCGGAAGGTATGCGGTCGAATCGTAATTGGTATCGACAAAAAAGTAACAAACCAAAAAAGCAACGAATACCACTGCAAACGCGATTATAAACCACAGTCTTTTCTTTACCACTGTGGTGGCGAAACCGTTTACCGCTCTATCATAACTTTTTTTTGCCTTTTCGAAAAAATCCGTTAATTTTTTACGCATCGTCTATCCTCCCGTTTATTTTTTATATTTTGCGAATTCCGGTAAAAACGTCAACGTGGCAAAATAATCGGCGGGGGTTTCGGCTCGACGTATCAACATAAACGAACCGTCTTTTTTTAAGAGAATTTCCGCGCTCCTTAGTTTGCCGTTATAGTTATAACCCATACTATGGCCGTGCGCTCCGGTATCGTGAATGAATAGTATATCCCCGGGAACGATTTCGGGCAAGGGTCTGTCTACGCAAAACTTATCGCTGTTTTCACATAAAGAGCCTACCACGTCGTAAACGTGGTCGCAAGGCGCGTTTTCCTTGCCGAGAACCGTTATATGGTGATACGCTCCGTATATTGCGGGTCGCATTAAATGCGCAGCGCATGCGTCCACGCCGATATAATTTTTATGAATATGTTTTTCGTGAAGAACCGTCGTTACGAGACCGCCGTACGGCGCAAGCATATATCTGCCTAATTCCGTGCATAATTTGAGTTCGATACCGCTCGGCGATAAAATTTCTTCATAAATCTTTCGCACGTTTTCGGCAATAACATGAACGTCGTTTTTAGGTTGTTCGGGTTTATACGGCACGCCAATACCGCCGCTCAGATTCGCAAATGTAAACTTAACGTCGAGTTTTTCGCTAATATCTCTGATTACGCCGAAAATTACCTTCGATAATTCGGTATAATAATCGTTACCGAGAGTGTTGCTCGCAAGAAACGCGTGTATTCCGAACTCCTTAACGCCTTCTTTTTTTAACGTGGCAACCGCTTCGTAAAGTTGCTCGGTGGTCATAC
>CAKRAY010000177.1 GCA_934296355.1 uncultured Clostridia bacterium | reverse complement strand
AATTATCTATCCCGGTGTACTTTCTTATAGTATCGCTGAAACAAGACGCAAGAGCATTTTCGAAACTAACGATGTATTGAAAATCGTCTTCCGTATACCCGTTAAAATAATCTACCGGCGCGTCGCTCGGCGTGTATTCCCATTCTTTAGATTCTTTTTTTTCAATCAAAAAAGTACCGACAATTAAGCCGATAAGAATAATCGCTATAAGAGTAACCGCTATGATACTTTTTAAAACGCCGTTTTTTTCGGTCATACAAGAATTATAGCCGAAACCGCGTTATATGTCAATAATTAAGGATATCTTAATGCTACGCATTAACTCAGTCGTCCGCTATGCCGGAAAGTTCTGTCTTTATCTCCGAAATTTTATCTTCTTCGTTCATTTCATTGTAAATATCGAGAAGTAATTCCAAAACATACTTTTTCATCATTTCGCGAACATTCTTCTTTAAGTCGAGCAAGATGCTTTCCGCTTTTTTAATATATGTATTTCCCTTTTCGAAAAAGCCGAGGCGTTTATATGCCAAAGAGATTTTCAAATAAGCAAAAGCCTCGATTATAGAATCGTCGCACTCGCTTTTTTCCAACAAGAATTCCAATTTACACGCGGACTCCTCTATTTTTTCGGCGTCGTTCATAATTAAAGATAACATTACGTATAACGCGCTCACATAAATCTTTCCTTGCTTGTCCGATAAATATTCGGCTTCCGAAATCCAGTATTTAAGTACCCTTTCCGCACTCGCATAATCTTTTTTATCTATTAACGAATAAAACTTGTTTTCCACTCTATTGATAGAAATTAGTCCGCGAGGCGCGCTTTGATTGTATCTATATATCGAATCATGAAACAAATCGTTACCCATTCTTAAATCTCCGATTATCAAAATTCATCTATTTAATTATATTCTCGCTTAATAAACTTGTCAATGGGTAATGACAAAACTACGCGCTTTAAGTAAGTGCTATCTTTTATAAAAAAATTAGGTCATGCGACAGTCGAGGTTTTTATAAGATCAATCAAATATCGTACGATACCGCACAAGTGAAGTCAACGTAAATAAACCCACATTAGCCGCCCGTTATCAAAGTATTATGCTTGACTTTTTTTACCTACTTCATTAAAATATAGGTATGAAAAAGAATTTTACATTTGAAGATTTAGAAATAGTATACGAAGACAACCACATAATAGTAGTCAAAAAGCCTCAAAATATCCCGTCTTGCCCGGATGAAACCGGCGATCCGGATATGCTATCTACTATCAAAGCATATTTGATAAATAAATACGATAAACCCGGAGACGCTTACGTTGGACTTGTACATAGGCTTGACCGCCCTACCGGTGGCGTTATGGTTTTTGCTAAAACGTCTAAAGCGGCGGCAAGACTCTGCGAAAGCATTAAAAATAAAGAATTCGAAAAGAAATATTATGCTGTAGTCATCGGAGAACCTAAAGAAAAATCGATATTAGGTCTAACCAACTATCTTGCTAAAAACCCGACAAAAAATATTGTATCGGTCGTACCGATGTCTTCGGAAGGCGCAAAAATTGCCGTGCTCGACTATAGCACTTTGGAAACAAAAAATAATCTCTCGCTGCTCGCGATAAAACTTCACACCGGAAGAGCGCATCAAATTCGAGTGCAAATGCAAACCTTGGGTACTCCCCTTTTCGGCGATCAAAAATACGGACAGGGTAAATCTCCGGTAGGTTATAACCTTGCGCTTTGGGCAGTCGAAATCAAGTTTATTCACCCTATTAGCAAAGAAACCATGGTTTTTCGCGTGTACCCGCCTATAGAGGATACCCCGTGGAACATGTTCGATATCACAAGATTCCTTAGCGTAACTATAAAAAACAATTATTAAATATTTTTTTATTCCAAAAATGAAAAAAGAAACGATAAAGTATTCTTTAGAGCGTTTCTTTTTTCACTGTCAGGGGAAATACTAATAATAACTACATACTTTCGATAAGAATTTTATCGGCGACAAGCGCAATCAATTCACCGTTCGTAGGTTTATCGCCCTTGTTGTAAATCTTGATGCCGAAAATCGCGTTAATGTTTTCAATTTTTCCACGATTCCATGCGACCTCGATTGCATGCCTTATCGCTCTCTCAACTTTACTCGGCGTCGTATCGTACATTTCAGCAATTGTCGGATATAGACGTTTCGTAATCGAATTAATCATTTCAGGATAGATAACGGACAATTTTACCGCCTCTCTCAAGAATGTATAACCTTTAATATGCGGCGGGATACCCGATCTAATAAAAATACTGCTGAGTCTCTCGTCCAACGCTCTTACGTTAGGATTGATTCTTATCGTAACAGGTTGTTCCATCATAATTTTCATTATTGCCGCTTTTATCTCCACTAGCGAATAGGGTTTGTAAAAGCAGATTTCGTGCGGAATGGATTGTAAAAGATCTTTAATCTCTTCCTCCATCAATCTACTGACAAGTATTATCTTTATGCCCCTCGCCGTTACTTTCTTGGCGATTTCTTCGCATCTTTGAAAATCTAAGTCAATTATCAAACCATGTATATCCGTTGTGGAAATTACATCATCGAACTCTTTAACCGAATTACAAGCAATTAGGTTTATATCCTTATCTCCCTTGAAATACATTGAAGCGTTCATTGTTAAAGTGCCGTTAGGCTCACATAATAGGATGTTAAAATTCTCCATTTTGTTCCTCCGAATTTTTTTTGCAATTCTTTCAAGTTGCTTCTATATAATAGCACACTCTTATGACAATGTAAATACTTTTGAACAATTTTTTTTTTATTTTTTGTACAAACTCGTGTCTATTTATGTCGAAATTTGTCAGATTATGTCGGACGTTGTTGAAATATTGTTTTTTTTATAATTCTTTGTCAAACCTTGTCGATTTTACAATGGTTGCTCGACCATACTTTTATGCCTGAATCCCATCTTTAATATACTACAAAATATGAAAAAACAATTGACATTGATATGGTAGTATGATAATATATTAACGCTAATATAAAAGCGGCAAGGAGAAATACCCAAGTGGCTGAAGGGGCTCCCCTGCTAAGGGAGTAGTACGTTAATAGCGTAGCTCGGGTTCAAATCCCGATTTCTCCGCCAAAA
>CAKRAY010000176.1 GCA_934296355.1 uncultured Clostridia bacterium | reverse complement strand
GGATATTACGATTGCCGCGATAGATAAACTTTTCCCTTTGTTGGTTTCTTTTGACTTTTTAAGTCCGAGACCGCCGAATATTAAACCGAGTAACGGAATAAAGTTCAAGACGTTGCAAACGTTATGCGAAGTGCTTGAATGTACGCCGAACGATTTGTTCGATATGAGCGAAGACGAATAGTTTAGGTTAAAGGAAACAATTATATTTATTGGTCGTGATTCTCTTGTTCTTCGGAATCGGCGTTTTCTCCCGCGAGCGGCTTACGGCTCATTTCTTTTTCGAGTCTGACGATTAGTCGGCGTTGACGAGCCTCTTCCTCTTCTCTACGTTGTTTTCTCGTTTTAAGTTTATGTTTTTGATATAAAGAAGCAAGGATAATAAGAATAATCGCGCCAATGGCGGAAACGACGATCGCGATAATCTCGTTAGTCGACAAATCTTTCAAAGGCGCTTTCTTTTGTCCGTATAAAGTGACGTCGGCGGTTATTTCTAACGGCAAGTCCGCGCTTTTGGTCTTGTCCGAGTCGAAGTACCAATATCCCGTGAACGACTTTATCATGTCCTCGGTAAGATACGGATTGCTTACGGGAACAAGCGCTACGGTTTCGGCATAAGGCGAAACGAGAGTTACGGTAAAGTGCGTGCGCTTTTTAGCGGTAAATAAAACCAGTCCGTCGAAAACAACCCCTTCGAAAGGTTTGGTTAGTTCTTCGTCCAAATAGAAACCGACCGTTTTAGTCGTGTCGGTATCGAACTTTCTGTCAATATTTTGCGCGTAGTCGAAAACGTACGTTTTACCGTCAACCGTAACGGAGCATTTCTTTTCCAGTTTCACATAGTAGCGTTCGTTGCGCGTCGCAACGGAAGAAAAAGCCGCGCTTATCCGCAGTTTCGGGTCTTCGTAGTAACCGATTACCTCGCAACCGTTGATTTGGGAAAGAGAATTGACGAAAGAGTCCTTTTCGTAGGTAAAAATAAAGGATTCGTATTCGGCTTTCGACTTGTAATTAAATACGTATTCGTAAACGAATTTTTCTTCTTCTTCGGGTATCGGAACGAACACCGCGTAAAGTTTAACGTCCTCGGTAGGGGAGAAATTGCCTTCGACCGTTTCTCCGTCCTCGCCGCCGATTTTCCAAATCAATTCGCAGTTTGGGGGAACTTTTTCGGCGTATCTCTTAACAAAATAAATATCCGGTAAAGTCAAGACTTCGCCCTTAGGTTGTTCGCTTTCTTCAAGCAGTGTTTCATGGTAATAATAGGAAACGGTAACGACCTCCGCTTCTTCCGCTCTCGCAATACGAGAACTTTCGATTTGCAAGCCGAAGAGTATAGAAACGCATACCGCGCAAATTACTGCGGATATAATAAGTATTTTTATAGACTTAGTCTTTTGCATAGAAATATAATATACCTAAATCACGATTTTTTCAATAGCAAAATGAAAAAAATAGAGCGGATATAGGGCGTTTTGAGCGCGTAAAAAAAGTTCAGAGTATGAACTCCATTTGAGTTTCCTTAGGGAACATACCCATTTTGGCATAAAAATGCTTCGCGGCGTCGTTTCCCTCCCAAACGTTGAGCGCAACGTCGTAGCAATTCGCGTTTTTGGCATAATTTTTTACATGTTCGAAGAGTTTTTCGCTCGTTGCAAAACATATCTATAAAAAAATAAAATATAAACCAAGTACGCAAGCGTGAAGCGTATAAAGAGAGTTTGCTTTTAAGTTTTGCAAATATTTTTTTGTTTATTACCTATATAAAATGTTTTTTTGCTTCAAAATCGGTCCTTATCGGGAACTCCGAGTAAATCGTATAAACTTACGTCGTAAAGTTTTGCTAATTCTATGAGTTTTTCGTATTCGGGACGCGAAACGTCATTTTCCCAGTCGCTGACGTTTGATTGATGGATAGATAGTTTTGCCGCAACTTCTCTTTGAGTAAGTCCGCTTAACGCCAACCGAGAAAAAGGAACTTACCGAAGACGAAAAGAAAGTTAAATCTTTGCGTAAACAGGTACAGGAAAACCTTTTGAAACTTGCAGCGCGAATTCCGGCATTTATGTATCTCACCGATTATCGCGAACAGACGATAAAGGACGTCATTACGCAAATCGAGCCTGAACTTTTCCAAAAGGTTACGGGGCTTACGGTAAAAGATTTTGACGTGTTGTGTTCTATCGGCTTGTTTGATTCCGAAAAGATGAATCAAGGTATTTTCGGATTTAGAAAATACGAGAATTCGAGTTTATCGTATACCGGTATCGACAAACACGAAGGCGAAGCAATCGGCGGTTGGGATACGGTACTACGCCGTGAAGAATACGAAGCATTATACAGCAAGCAACAGGCTACTATGACCGACTTTGAAAATATTCTTATCCCCGAAAAATATCGCGCGAGTAAAGAAAACGCTAATGTTGCAACGGCAAAAAAAGAAGTTGCCGCAACCGATACCGTCGTTATCAAAGAAGACGATTCTGCTCAAAAAGCGTTAGAAGAAATGCTCGCAAAAGTTCACGTCGGCGTTACTGTAACTCATAAGAAGTTTGGTCAAGGAACTATAGCATGGATTGATAACGCGATAAAACATATGCGAATAAAGTTTTCAGTCGGCGAAAAACAATTCATATTCCCCGATGCGTTTATATTAGGCTTTTTGAAACCGGAAATATAAACATACGCTGAATAGAAAGTAGCGTTTTCGATGAAAAAAAGTTTTGGCAAGATATTAACCTAAGGACGTTAAAAATAAAAAAGAAAAAGATTTGCTTGCTAGAATAATGAGAGCAGAAGCATTGGGTGATGGGAATCTTGCGATGTTGATGGTGGGGAATGTGGTAATAAATAGAGCTATTGCTGATTGTTTGACTTTTAAAAATTTAAGAAGCATTACAGATGTTATTTATCAAAGGAATCAATTTTCTGGAATAAATAACTCATTGTTTGTTGGAAATCCTACTGCTAAGGAGTTAGAACTTGCTGGTAGAATTTTAAGGGGAGAATATTATCATCCTGCGACTAATTCTTTGTGGTTTTATAATCCTGGTAGCAATAATCCTTGCCCTGCTCTTTGGTATGGTCAAAGGAATGCTGGAAAATATAAAAGTCATTGTTTCTATATTCCGTATCAAGGTGTATGTAGGCAAATACATTAAAAACTATGTATG
>CAKRAY010000175.1 GCA_934296355.1 uncultured Clostridia bacterium | reverse complement strand
CTATCCGGTTCTTTAATGAGAACTTTTACGAATCTTCTTGCAAAAGCCTCGTCCTTTTCTATATACTGCGAATACTCCGCGGTCGTTGTAGTCCCTATAAAAGGGATATCGCTATTTAGTAAAAACGGTTTGAATATATTGCCTACGTTACTATCTGTACCGCCGGAAGTCAATAGAGTGTGAATCTCGTCGATAAAGAGGATTATGTTTTTATTATTTGCAATTTCTATAATTTGATTTATCTTTTCTTCCAAATCCCCGCGATAACGAGTTCCGGACAATAATGACGACACATTCAACAGAATTATTCTTTTATTTTTTAGCATTTCGGGAACTGTGCCTTCCGCTATTCTTTTCGCTACGCCGAAAACTATAGTCGTTTTGCCGACTCCGCTCTCTCCGACGAGGAGCGGATTATTCTTTATTCTTCTCGATAAAATTCTAATTGTTTGCTCAATTTCTTTTTCTCGTCCCAAAACGTCGCCGATTTTCTTATTTAACGCTCTTTGCGTTAAATCTTCGCCGATGTCTTTCAACTCATCCGGTAAAATGCCTATAGACTCGATTGGTTTTTTTTCGTTTATTTCCTCGACAGGGTGCCGTTTTTCTTCGATTCCGTTTTTATTTATAGAATCTACGATACCGCTTAACAATTCGTAGTTTATACCGTATTGCGACATAACTTTTGCCCCGCCGCAATTCTTATGAAAAGCAATTGCAAGCAGTAAATCTTTACTGCCGGCGTTTTCGCCTTTTTTCTCGGTTTCGTCGACAATAGATACCACTGTCGGACTAATAAGCGTTTTATTGATTTGTGGCATCGATTCTTTGATAACGTATCCGTACGCCTTTTCGTATGATAATCCGTACTTGTTAAGAATCTCCGCGCCGAGCGATTCTTTATCTGATGCGATCGCAACCAATAAATGTATGGAATTAACGATATTGCCGCTTATTAAGGCAATCGATTCTGCTTTTCTCAGTATTCGCTCTAAATCGTAACTCATTTTAATCATAAAAACTAAATAATATTATCGCCTAATTTTTTAGTTATATTCTTTATAGTTGTTTACCGCGTAGCGATAATCGTTTATATTTCCCGTGTCGAACGTTTTTCCTGAATATTCGTACGAATACACGTCGTTTTTTAACGCGTATTCGTTAATTATATCGGTAAATCTTAATTCTCCGTTCACCGGTTGAATTGCCGAGAGAAGTTTAAGACTGTTTTGCTTTATTATAAATCTCCCTGCCACAATTTGCGCAAACGCGCCGTCTAAGCATAGTTCCTTTTCTCTGATTCGAATCACTTTATGTTTATCGCTTTGCTCGATCCAACCGTATTTTTCCGTTTCAAGTGACGGAATTCTTTTGGTCGCTATGATTTCCGCATCAAAATGGTAATAGATTTCGCTTAATTGCTTTATAACCGAAACACGCGAAGAAACTATCATATCCGGATAGATTAAAGCGAAATCTTCGTTACAAAAAGGCAAAGCGTCTTCAATCCAGCCGGCAGTACCGTACAACCCGCTTTGAAACGTGAAAAAAAACTTTATATCGCTGCGATTCCTTTTTTTCCATTCGTAAACGCATTGAAAAATTAAGTTTTTCGATTCCGAAAGCACAATTAAAACTTCTTTTATTTCAGAGTTTTTTAGTTCATTCAAAATTACTTCCAAAACGGAATAGTTACCGAGTGACAAGAGTTCTTTCGGTATTACGTTTGTATAAGGGCTCATTCTTTTGCCGTGCCCCGCACATAAAACAACGGCTTTTTTTATTATATTCATACTAAGAGTATATTTTCTTCTTCTTTACAGTTGACATGGTAAAATAAAAAAAATGGTACTTTTAGTCGAAAAAAATAAAAAACACTTACAAAACTGTAAGTGCTTTTTGGTGTGGACGATGAGACTTGAACTCACACGGGTTAACCATACGCCCCTCAAACGTACGCGTCTGCCATTCCGCCACGTCCACATATTTATAATTATTCACGTTTGGTGCGAGAGAAGGGACTTGAACCCATACTGTCTCCAACATGAACCTGAATCATGCGCGTCTGCCATTCCGCCACTCTCGCATGCAGCATAAACATATTATATTATTTTTATTGATTTGTCAAATGTATTTTTTAATAATTTCAAATAAAAATAATTTTATCCGACAACGTTGATCGGCTTTTCGTTTAAGTAAGCCGTTATATTTTCTTTCGTAATTTGCACGAGCCTTTTTCTCGCTTCAAAAGTTGCCCAACCTAAATGCGGCGTTAAAATAACATGCGGATTATACAACAAAGCGTTATTTCTTTCTATCGGTTCTTTACTGCAAACATCCGCGCAATAATAGGCAATCTTATTTTTATTTAATGCGTCGATTACGTCGTTCTCACTGACAACGTCGCCGCGAGCGGTATTTATGAGTATCGACTCGGATTTCATATAAGATAATGTTTCTTTGTTTATTAAATATCGCGTCGTTTCGTTTAATGAACAATGTAAAGTAACGATATCCGATTCTTTCAATAAAGTTCTTAAATCGGTCTTTCCCGGTACGTCGCTACGACAAGTAAATAAAACCCTCATACCGAACGATTCTGCAATTAGTTTTACTCTCTTTCCGATTTGTCCGTAGCCGACAATACCTATTGTTTTACTCGCTAACTCGTGTACCGTACCGAGAGTATAAGAAAAATCGCTCGAATTACTCCACGCGCCTGATTTTATCCAATCGTTATGTTCGTGAACCTTATTATAAATATTCAATATATACGCAAAAACCAATTGCGACACGCTTTGCGTGCTATAATTAGGCGCATTGCATACCGTTATGCCGGTTGCTTTGGCAGACGCAACGTCAACGACGTTGTATCCGGTAGCAAGCACGGAAATCATTTTTAGGTTTTTGGCGTTTTCAATTGTTTTTTTGGTTATCGGAGTTTTATTGGTCACTACTATTTCCGCGTCTTTAATTCTTTCATCAACTTCGTTCGGACTTGTTCGAGAATATACGATTAACTCTCCCGACGTTTTAATATTATCGAAGTTTAGGTCGTCTTTGATTGTCGTATATGCGTCTAATATTACAATTTTCATAATGATATTCTATCAAAGTTCATTCGTTATTTCAATAAAATACTAAGAAAAATTTTTCGATTGATTTTTTTTTTGCCATACGCTATAC
>CAKRAY010000174.1 GCA_934296355.1 uncultured Clostridia bacterium | reverse complement strand
TCAATTACTGCTCGGTAAACGATATGATGTTTGTTCCTGCTGAGGCTATGAACGTTGAACTCGCAAAAGAGTTTTTGGCGTTTATGTGTAACGAAAAGTACCTTTTGGACTTTTCTCTTCAGACGGGTTGTTTAAGACCTTTCGATTACGATCCGGTTGAGCTTACCAAAAACGATAAAACCGTCAAATGGAGCGAGTTCTTCTTATCTTGTTACGATATGAAGAAGAATGCGGACTATAACTTATTCAATTTCCCTATGAACGCCGCTAAAACGGATAGCGTAAGCTTATATTATACTACTTATACACCGGTTTTGTTCCAAAGTCCCGGTGTGGCGCAATGCATGCGTAATATGAGAACGCAAACCGGCAGACAAATTATGGTTGACGGCGCAAACGGAGACGGAAAGGGAAGCGTGTTTACAGAATCTAAAAAAGTTTGGGATGATTGGACTATTGCGTTAGGACAATAAAACGGATCTTGCTATATGAAAAAAATCAAAAAAAACGAGATATACGACAACCTTTTCGGTTTGGCTTTGGTTATACTTTCCGTCATACATTTCCTTGTGTTTTGGATATACGTTAATTTCGATGCGATTATCATGACGTTCCAAAAATTCAACGTTTACACGGGAGAATTAGAATGGTACGGACTTAATAACTATATAAGAGTTTTCAAGGAAATGGTGTTGGGCAAAAATTTAAGTATGCAACGCGCATTCTTTAACTCGTTTCAGGCGATAGGTATTAACCTGATTATTTTGCCCATAGCGATTTTCTCGGCTTATGCGTTTTATAAAAAAATGCCTTGTACAACATTCTTTTCGGTTATGTTTTATATACCGCAACTTATCTCGATAGTCGTTTTAACAATGTCTTTCAGATATATGTTCAGCGCGGATTTCGGTCCCGTTGCGTTGTTGATCGCAAAGATGAAGGGTGTTTAATCGGTTGATCTTATATCGGTCGAATCGGATTTTTTATGGCCGGTTATATGGTTGTTTTGTATTTGGTCGGGACTTGGTTCTAACGTTATAATGATGCGCGGAGCGATGAACAAAATTCCCAAAGAAATAAGCGAAAGCGCTATTTTAGAAGGTTGCGGATTCTTTCAGGAACTCATACACATCACGCTTCCTATGAGTTTGTCCACTATCGGTATTTACTTTATACAAACGATGGGCTCGGCTTCGGGATTTCTGATGGCTCCTATGCTTCTTGCTCAAAGCGGCGGCGATAACGGAAGATTTATGACTACCGCATGGTTTATATTCGGCAATGCAAATTCTTCCAGTGCGGGAACAATTATTACAGTTACCACTATAGGCGTGTTGTTTACTTTGTTAAATACTCCGTTGATTGTATTGACGAGACTTTTAGTGAAAAAACTTACGCCGGACCTCTCTTGATACAGGTGCAATATATGATAAAATCGGTAAAAAGAAAAGTTTTATTCACATTAGTTTTCTTGTTCGTTTTTTCGGCGATTTGCGTATGCGTCGTCGGAAAAACAGAGAATAAGGCTTATGCCGCAACAAATAAACAAGCCGAGTATTCGGATGAGTTTGCGGGTTCTGAATTTAATGAAAAATGGATTGCAAACAACGCTACTTTGGAAAACGACTATTACGCGCTTGCTTTAATAGATTTCGACGCGTGGGGTGTCGGCGTAAATTTAGCAAATTATCCTATCGAAAAAGGTACTACCATTACATTTGACGCTGATTTTAAAGCCGGACAATGGATTGGGTTGGCTTTTGGCTTACCGCAAAACACTTCGAGATTTTTATACGCCGAAACAGCACTTATTATGTATGCCGACAGAACTCGTCTGATGCAAAAAGACGGCGGTCAATTGAATAGTTCAACGATGGATAATTTTGCTACGTTGCCGAAAGTTTTCGGCGAGCAAAAAACTTGTTATACTGTTAAAATCTTTATCGAAGAAAACGGAGATATCACGATATGTTCAGGTAAAAAAGGAACGAATCTGAATCTTATCGGGAAATTTTCATCTGTTTTTTTCGACGGTTATATGGGTTTTGGCGCAATGGGTAACACCTCGGTAGATATATATTCATTCGAATATAAAAGAGGCGATGCGGTTGTGTATTCAGACGATTTTAAAAACAGTAAACTTGGTTATCAGAGTACCGGTATCGGCGGCAGTGATTGGTACGTTACTCATAAATACGATGGAACAAACGCTAAACTCGGCGCATTCAACTCGGTAAAAATCACGAATGACGGATATATAAAATATTCCGTTCCCATAGAGAATAATGCGAATTCCGAAAATTTATTTGAAAGCTCTTTCGACGTTAAATTAACGGAATTGAACGAGGGTTCGTATTTCGGCGTCGGTTTAGGGCTTAATAAAGCCGGTAATTTAGACGACTCTTCGTTTATCGGCGTAGGCAGGCGCGGAGATTCGTATTTTATCGCTCACGTTAAGAACGGCAATGTAATCGACGTTAAAGGCAATTTTACGCAAAAGGAGCTTATTTCCGATAGTGAATTTCGTAAGTTCACCGTAAATGGTAAATACGGAAAAAACGTTACGGTAAATTTTTTAGGCGATAGTTACGATATAAACAACGTCGATACAGAAGGATATTTTGCAATCGGTTGTATAAGCGATAATAATTCTGTTACAGCGTACGTCGATAACTTTGATTTTACGAGATATTTTTATAACGATTCTTCGGCAGCCGACGTGGCGATTGATTTCAAAGGCGTAAAAGAAGAAACGTTTGACGGTGAAACGTATTACGACTACTATATAAACAAAAATAAGTTTTATATAGGCAGCAATATAACGTTGCCTAAATATAAAGAAAACGTAAACCAAAACTATCTTATTTTTTCGTCGGCGAACGAAAACTCCGCATTTATCCCAAAAGCTGTTTATAGCGACGCGATAGTTCGCTTTAACGTGAGAATGGCGAGAAATGCCGCGGACACGACAAAATACGCAAGATTCGGCGTCGGGTTCGGCTTGTCGAGTTATTATTTTTCGCCGACTTCGGGTTCGTATGTGTTTTGGCAAAATCAAAACACTCACAGCGGGAAACAAACTCCTACGTTGATGGGCGGAGTCAATATGGACGAGGTTTATCACGACGCTTCCGTCGAACATGTCGATTCTAAAAACGAATATCTGTCTTGTGAGTATGATATGTGGCAGGAC
>CAKRAY010000173.1 GCA_934296355.1 uncultured Clostridia bacterium | reverse complement strand
ATGAAAAACACCGTCCAGTTAAGCACGGTCGAGCCGATAAAAAGTACCGACGGGAAAAAGTTATCGTTCGTCGCATGCAAAACCGAGGGTAAACTGAAAGTTCCGATACGGAAGTTTCCGATAATAATCGATATTATTACCGAAGTCGTGACGATCGAAAGAATAATTCCGAGAGGTATGCAAACGCCGCTTATGATATCGCCGCGGAAATACGCGCAAAAAGCCTCCGCCCAATTCTTGTAAGCGGGCGCGTCGACCACGTTAGCGATAAACCGCTCCGCAGGCATACTTACCGCTATCGCCGCCGCGGGAATAAGCGAAATAAATAGCAAAATCAAAAAGTGTTTGCCCTTACTTTCAATAAACAAATAACGTAACGTTTGTTTTAAGTATTTCATAAAAATATTATATCATAGATTACGCTTTTTGCAACTTTTTTTTCGGGCGGCGTAGGTTCCGTAATAAAAACGCTAAAACGTCCCATTTTAGAACAAAATTCGTCAAAAAAAGCGTATCCTAACGGTATTACGACAAAAATCGCAGATGGTGTGTCGTTTATGACACGCTTGCATATAGGGATAATGCTAATATATAACTAATCTAAATCTGTACAAATGCACACAGGATAATATGATGAAGTTTGAAAACTAAATGCGGAGGTGAGTATTATCAATAAACTTACTTTGAAGAAAGGAGCGATATTCGACTACGAGGAAATTGTTTGTTTTATGCCGTGCCCTATCGCCGAAATAAGAACTTTCTTGGAAAAAGAGTTAACGGCAATAGAAGATGAAAATCCGAGGATACGCTATACTTGTCCGCAAACGGGAAAGGAACTGTTACTCTTTGTGAAGAAAGGCTATAAGTTCGGAATAATGCAAACGTGGATATTGGAGGGGATTTGCGAAGCGAAAGATTATTCGGAAGAAATGGAAACGAACGGAACTATTAAAGAATGGTTGGAGGTGGATTTAGACGAAGTACGGTTATGAGCAGATAAAAGACTTATTATCGAATTATAAAGACAGAAAAAAGCAAATCGCCGTGTTCGGCGGCAAAGACGAAGAACTTGAATTTTTGGAAAAGTGTCTTGCGGCTTTGGACGAATACGAGTACGACATTATCGAAAAAATTTGTATAGAGAGAATGAGCGTGAGGGGATACTCGCGCGCAAGCGGGTTTTCGAGACGTACGATTTGTAACGAGCGCGATAGGATAATAGGACTGCTGCAAAGGTTTTTCGAAATAAGATAGTTAAGAAGCGAAAAGACGGAACTCCCGTCTTTTTTAATAGAAAAAACGGAACGATTGCTCGTCCCGTTTCGTTCACGCGCGCGCACGCGCGAATCTATATTAATATGATTAATATGTTCATCAATAATCGTCGTCTTCGTCGTAATCGTTCGAATAGCCTTCGCTTTGTCTTGCCATGGCGATTGCGCCGGAGATGAGTTCCATCCACGCTTGTCTTCTGCGTTCGCCGCGGCTGAGAAGTTCGGGATATCTTTGTTTCATTTCGGACACTATCTCTCTCGCTTCGTCTTCGATTTCGACGAGTCTTTCCGCGTTCTTACGGCGTTTCGACTTTTTCTTAGCGATTTCGATGAAGAATACGAGGCAAAGTATGAAGAGAATCAACGCTACCGCGCCGAGTATGATTTCGGTGGAGAGTATATCGATGTTAAATAATCCGGGTAGGTCGATAAGCGTGTTTTCGCCTTTTACCGTAACGTAGTATAGGGTTAATACCGTTCCTTCCGATTCGGTCGAACTCTTGGTGTAAATTTTGTATTCGTATACTTTCGTTCCTTCGGTAACGCTGAACTTGACGGTGTTTCCCTCTGCGTCGGTAACGGGAATCGCGCTGAATATGCGCTTTCCGGTGTCGATTTCGGAACCGTCTTCGGCAGTGTTTTTCCAAGTGGCGTAAGAGCCGGGTACTTCATTGCCTTCTTCGTCGACGAGCGGTTTGTAGCCGATTAGGAATTTGTCGATTTCGCCGTCTTTGCTTATAACGAAAGCGCCCTCTATGGTTTCACCGTCGTCGTTCGTGGCTGCCGCGACAAACGAACTGTCGGTAATGAGGATTTTTTCGTTTTCGAAACGACAGTTAAGGTACTTGTCGACGTAGTCGTACTTTAAGTTGTCGAGTGTGTCGAAAAAGTTAGCCGCCGTGGTGTAATCGATTTTTTTGTCGACGTATTCGGTAGTCGCGGTTTCGCCTTCGCCGAGAGTGACCGCCGATTTTTTATTCACGATAGCCTTGATACCGAAAAACAATTCGACGAGAGCAACGGCAAAGAAGGCGAGGGTAAGAATAAAGGTGATTATTCCGAGTATGGGAAGTTGTCTGTACTTTTTTTTGCTTCTCTTAACGTACTCGTCTTCCAAAGCGCGAAGTTTGGAATTCATCGCGTAACGATTGAACCTACGAAGTACTACGGTTGCCGATTTGGTGTTCGGCGCGGTCGCATAGGACGCCGCGGGGACTTCCACCCATCCGAACGGTTCGTAGACGTGCGCTTCGTTCATCGGCACGATTATCTCTTGGTAATTGTGTCCTTGTGTGTTGCGTGCATTATTGTATTTGCCCATTTGTGTTCCCCTTTTAAGGAATTTTTATATTAGCGAGTAAACGCCGAGGCGAGAATCGCTATTTGATATTACTTCGGTATCGTCTTGTTTGTCAAGCGTAAGCCGCTCGATAAATAATAATGATACAAAGATATTAAATATATTATATATTATAAATGCTCGCAGCGGGTAAAGTCAATACCTTTTACAAAAAAATAGCGTGCGTTATTTGTAAGAATCGGGGGAATGTTGTCGATATCGGGCGAATCGGGTTCGGCAAAAAATCCATACCGCGCGCGGGCGTTTTCTCGTCGAAAAACAGGTCTTAAAAAAATATTAAAAAAATTTTTATTTTTTCTTGTAAAAACGTTTGACAATAATAAATCTACGTAGTATTATAGTGGAGCGATTTGAGGAACAACACCTCAAGCGCGAATGTACCTTAACAATCGAACAGAAAGGTTTAAGAAGTGTAATTAAACGAAGTTAATTTTTTTGAGAAAAAATAAAAACTTAAACTAATTTTCAACACATTTACGAAATTCGTAAAAACGGAAAGTCAGAGAAGTTTGAAGTCAAGATTGAACTGAAGAGTTTGATCCTGGCTCAGGACGAACGCTGGCGGCATGCCTAACACATGCAAGTCGAACGGAGATAGCAATATC
>CAKRAY010000172.1 GCA_934296355.1 uncultured Clostridia bacterium | reverse complement strand
GTATGGAAGACCCGAAAAACTGGGGTATACAATGTATGGTCACCAAAGCGAGAGAGATAAAAGACGGTAAACTCACCGGAAGAGTTTTCTCGCCTATCGTGCTTACGGGCTACGTTCCCGACCTTCTTAAATCGGTAAGCATGATGAGTTCCGACCTCGTTACTTGCGGAAGCGGATACTGCGGTAAAGGATACAAGGAATGGGTCAAAGTTTCCGACGGCGGCCCGTATATGAAAGCGCGCATCAGACTTGGTTAAGAGGTGAATTATGGTAGACAACATTAAAAGAGCATTATCGGAACTTAATATAACGCGTTGGCGTATCAACGAGGTCAAAGAGGAATCGGCGGAACTGTTTTTCATCAAGCATACTCTTGACACCAGACGTATAAAAGACACGCATAAATGCACCGTTACGGTGTACAGAGAGGGCGAAAAGGACGGCAAGAAACTTGTCGGCAACACTAACGCAAACATAATCGCTTCGATGACGTACGACGAAGTGAAAAGCGCAATCGAAAGCGCGTACTATGCCGCGCAGTTTGCGATGAACCCCTATTTCGCGCCGCCCGAAAAAGTTACGTCCGACACGATACGAAAGAGTAACGAACTCGCAACCGCCCCCCTCGCGGAGAGCGCGGGCAAAATGGCGGCGGCAGTATTCTCGCAAGACGTGAATAAGCACGCCTATATCAATTCCACCGAGGTGTTTTGTCATAAAACGTTCACTCGCATTATGACGTCGGAAGGCACGGACGTTTCCTTTACCGACGCGGTTTGCAAAGGCGATTACGTCGTGCAATGCAAGAGTCCCGAAGACGTGGAACTGATAAATCAATTCGAGTACGACGACGTAAACACGGACGCGCTAAAAAAAGGCGTGAAAGAGTATCTCGACTTCGTATACGACAGGGCTTTGGCTAAAAGAACGCTGAAAAGCGGCAAATACGACGTAATATTGAGCGGCAAAAACCTTGCGGAAGTACTCTCCTACTACAAAGAAAAATCGATGGCGGATATGATTTATCCCGGTTATTCCTCGTGGAAAACGGGCGACTGCGTTCAAGGCGAAGTTAAGGGCGACGCAATCGACCTCACGATGGTTGCGACAAGGCCTTTCAGCGCCGACGGCATAAAAACGGAAAACCTTACCGTCATAAAGAACGGCAAACTCTCGGCGATACACGGAAACACGCCTTTCTGCCGTTATCTCGGAATCGAACCGACGGGCGCGTACGAAAAGATAAAATGCGACAACGCGGGCAGCGCGACTTTTGAAGAAATGAGAAAAAAACCTTGCCTTTGGGCAGTGGCGTTTTCCGACTTCCAAATGAACGCGTTTTCCGGACATTTCGGCGGCGAAATTCGTCTTGCGTACCTCATCGAAAACGGCAAAATCACTCCCGTTACGGGCGGCTCGATAAACGGCAACCTCATCGAAGCGCAACAAAATATGACTTTCTCGACCGAAGGGTTCTCGTCCGCAAACTACGAAGGTCCTTATGCGGTCAAGTTCTCCGACGTATCCGTTGCCGGCACGGCAGACTAAAAAACCGCCCGGCGTTTTAACCGAAAACGCTTAAAAATCGATAAATAACTTAAAAACGGCTGTTAAAATACGCAAAGTTTTTTACAGCCGTTTTATTTCAATCAAATTGTCACTGGGAACAATAAAAAGAAAAGCGGACGCGCGTCGTCGTCCGCTTATTCGCATTTTTTGGTATTTCGTTTTACCCTTTATGCCGCGTATTCGTAATCGAAGGATATTACCACGGTATTGCCTTTGGTCGTTTCGTACGATATGGTCATATTTAAGAGGCGGGTTTCGTTTCTCGTAAGGGATATGACCGGGTTAAGAACGCTTTGCGCTTCCGTTTCGGTTAAGCCGAGGGTTTGCGCTTTGGCGGTTGCGGACACCTTAAAAGTCAGGGTCGTTTTGCCGTCCGTGCTCGTATCTACGCCAAAGCCGTCTTCGCATATGCTTGGGTCGAACTTGGCGTTCGCCTTTATCGCTTTCTGATATGCTTCTACGCTAACGGTTTCTTCCGTTTCGGTTTCTACGTACGTTTCGCCGGACGTCGGGTTATCGTTAAGCGCTTTTACCGTATACTTTACTAAGTACTCTTCGCCCTTTTTCTCGTACGTTGCGGTTTCCTCGTAGATTATGTCGCCGTTTTGCGTAGTTACCGTAGTGCCGGCGACGGTTTTCGTCGCCGCTACTACTTCGGATATTTTTCCGTTCATTATATCCAGTTCCGTTTCTTTCTTGTTACACGCTACGGCTCCGAATATCACCGTACTTATTATCGATATACACGCAAGAGCGAGCAGTATTCTTTTTTTCATATATCTTCTTACCTCCTCATTTACCTTGGCTTTGTTTAAGCCCGAACCAGAACGCCACTGCGGCTCCGGATATCATGGCAATCAATTCGGCGAGCGAATTGTTTGCTACTTTACGCGCTACGGAGACGTCTTCCGCCATATCTTCGAGATACTCGGTATATGCGGCAACGTACCTATTAAGTAATGCGGTATACTCTTGGTCTTCTTCTATTTGCGCGAGGTCGTCCTTGGTAAGGGAGAGTACCAAATTACGCATAGCGGTTAAGGCTTGGAATCTTACAGAAGACGAAGCGTTTACGTCGTAAGCGTCGAGGGCTTGTTTAAGTTCTTCCGTTTTACCCATTACGCTGGGGACTATCGTGAACGAGTAACTTACGTTTCCTTCGTAGTTATCGTTTTCTATTACTGCGGTAAACACGTATTCGCCTAATTCGTAGGGCGAGTCGGTTTCCGTACCGTTCACGGTAAACGTAGAGTTAATCGAAATCCCCTTATTGGCGTAGGTATCGAATTTAGCGTAGATGAGTATGCCGTGTTTTTGCGCGAAGCGGTTACCTTCTTTCGTACCTACCACGGTCATATCGAAAGATATATCTTTCTTCTTGACCGTTACGGTATACGTGTTATGCGAGTTTTCGTCGAACTCGTAAGCGTCCTCGTGGACGATGGAAATCGTCATTACGTAAGTACCCGCTTCGGTAATGCTCGTTAGTTCTTCGGAGGCTTCCGCGCCGTTTACCAATCTCTTAAACGTTGCTTTGAAGCTTCTTTCGTTAGCGCTGTCGAGTTTTCCGGATATATTCTTAGTCCAGTCGAATACGGGGATAGCGTTACCGTCGTCGTAAACGAACTCGGTAACTATATCTTTTACGCTTACCTTAGGTTTGGTAACTTCGAG
>CAKRAY010000171.1 GCA_934296355.1 uncultured Clostridia bacterium | reverse complement strand
GGCTATGGACGCGTTACAAGATTTGATGAAGAAAACGGACAAAGTTCGTTTGATTGCGCGAGACACCGATTTGACGTTCAGCATAAAGAACATCGGCGCGGTGAAATGCAGCGGACAATGCAATATCCCCGACGGCGAAGTTTACTCCGCGCCCGTAAAGAACAGCGTAAACGGTTATATTCACTATAACGCGCCCAGTATTCACGACGGGTTCGAGTTTAAGGACGTAAGACTGGTATTTAAGGACGGTAAAATAGTAGAAGCCACGGCAAACGATACCGCGGCGGTAAACAGAGTTTTCGATATGGACGAGGGCGCGAGATACGTAGGCGAGTTCGCTATCGGTGTCAATCCTTACGTTACCAAGCCGTTCGGCGACATACTTTTCGACGAAAAAATCGCCGGTTCGATACATTTTACGCCCGGCGCGTGCTACGAAGATTGCAGTAACGGTAACGACAGTTCGCTCCACTGGGACTTAGTGCTGATTATGACGCCGGAGTACGGCGGCGGCGAAATTTGGTTCGACGACTTGCTTATCAGAAAGGACGGTTTGTTCGTTCTCGACGAATTAAAACCGCTTAATCCGGAAAACCTAAAATAAATAACGCAAAACGCCGTTTGCGGCGTGAGGAGTTTGAAAATGAAAAAAGAGGTTGAAGAAAAGAAAATTGCGGGAATTAAAATAAGAAAGCCGTCGTTTTTCTTGTATTGGCTACCGACTTTAATTATGCGCATATTCGCATATTTTCATTGGAGACTCAGAATCGACAACGAGGAAATACGCAAACTGAAATCGCCTATCGTGGCTATCGGACCGCATACGAGTACGCTGGACGCATTGTCGGTTTTATGCGGGTTGTTTCCTAAACGTTTTAATATAGTTGCTTCCAAAGACTTGTTTACTTGGAAACAATTAAAGCCGTTTATCGAACGTTTCGGCGCGATACCGTTTAATCAACTTGCCGGCGACCTCGGCGGTATAAAGAGAATAAAAGCGGCTATCGAGCAAAATCGCAACGTGTTACTGTTCCCCGAGGGCAGGTCGAGTTTAGACGGAAAACAACTTTATTATCAAAGTCCGTCCACGGCTAAATTACTTAAATTCCTCGGCGCGACCGTGGTTCTCGTGAAAAGCAACGGTTGTTATTTGACCAAACCGCGTTTCATAAAAGGATTCCGCAAGGGCAGAATCGAAGTAAAAGCGACCGTGCTGTTTACCAAAGAGGAAGTTTTAACTATGTCCGTTAAGGACTTGCAAGAGAGAATAGAAAAGAATATGGCGTTCAACGACAACGTATGGCAACAAGAAAACGGCGTGCGTTTCAAAGCGAAAGAACTCGCCTCCAACTTGAATTACGTGCTATATAAATGTCCGAGATGCGGCGCAGAATACGAAATGCGCGCCGCCGGAGACACGCTTACTTGCGACGCTTGCGGTAACGTCGTGAAATATACCGCCGCCGGTCATCTCGTTGCGGAAGGGGATAACGTTTCTATCGACAGACTCGATAAATGGGTTGACTTCGAGCGCGATTCCGTGTTCGAGGAATTAAAGAATCCCGACTTCAAACTGTCGAAGGAAGTGGTTGCATACGTGAGAGACGATGCAACCAGAGAATACGTCGAAGTCGGCGAAGGAGAACTTTGGATAGATAAAAAGGAAATCGGTTATAACGGCGTTTTGAGCGGCGCGTTTTCCGAGAAAAAAGCCTCGTTAAGCAATATTATTACCATAATTACCAAGAACGACGAGGGCATTGATTTTACTTTCGACGGTACGCCATACAGATTTATGTTCAAAGAGAAAAAATACTCGATGAAGTACTGCTTAACGGTAGAAGCGATTTACGCAATAAACCATAACTTGGATATCGTTCCCAAAGACAAGACCGAATAATAAATAACGCTATTAAGTTAAACGCGAAAAAAAGCAAGGCATTGACCTTGCTTTTTATTTTTCATATTTCAGTTTTTAGAAAAACGGTATCAGAACAGTTTTTCGGGAGTGTAAATCATCGTGCCGCTGTCCAAGTAGTATTTGTCTTTATGATAAGTAAAATTAAGCGTCAAGCATAACGCGCTGTGAAGCACAATGTATATAGGTAACGCAAGCACGGGCGTGACGAACAAAGTAGGTAACGCGGTGGTTACGACGATTGAAGTTACGATAAAGTTAAGAGTAAAGATGCAAAGGAACGACTTTCTGAAGAATTTTTTGGTCGGCGCGAGCGCGGACTTGAAAGCGTTAAATATGTTCTTGCTTTCTTGCGAGCAAATTTCGGGTAGCCATTGCGAAACGAGGGTAAGTCGTAAACTATGCAAGCATAGATAGAGTATGATGATTACCGGTATAAGTATAAGCAAGGAACGGTTATTGATACACAGATAGATTAAGGCGGCGCATCCCGAGAAAAGTCCTAAATCGGTTATCGTCGTGAACACGCTCAGAATTAACGACAACAGCACGTTTTGGAACCCGGTAGATACGATTGCGTTAACCAAACCTATATCGTAGCCGGTTTTCATTTTGCCGTGTAAAACCTTGGTTACGGGCAACATAGGTAAATACATAAAGAACTTTATGACCCAAAACGACATAACCGCCGTGACGATAAGAACTTTCAAATCGGAGCCTTTAACGAAGTCGAGACACTTATTTATGATATCCTCGCGTAAGGTTACGAACGGGTGATTTATGAACTTATCCGGGTCCACGGTCAAGCCGGTAATAAAGCCTATTACGTCTTGAATTATGGGAGAAACGATGCTGAAAATTATCGCGCCGGCAATCAAGCCGATAATTACTATAAATAAAGCCAAGCGCCACACAAGTTTCAGATTGCTGAAAAGTATCCCGATAGAATGTTTTAACGGCATTGTTAGAATCTCCTTTTGTAAGGACTTCTGTTAAGGTCCTCTCTTGGTAAATAGTTTTCCCCGAAATATGCAATGATAGAAAATACGATTCCGAATAGGGACGAAAACGCGTAACCCAAGGCGGAAATAACAAAAGAAACGTACCACACCTTAGCAAGGAAGTACGCGAGAATTACCGTTACGACGGTGATTAAGCAAGAAAAAAGATGTCCGGGAAGGAAGTCTTTCTGTTTTCCTCTGGACTGATAGACCGCAGTGGTAAACGAGGACTTGCCGCGCAAGCCTTTGATTGCCATTATCGGCAGCCATAACGTGAAACTGCTTTCTATATATAACATTATAATCACAAGAATTGCCATCGTAATTGCCGAAAAAACGATAAAAACGACGCGAATTGCGATATAATACCACATAAAACTCAATAAAGTATATAAA
>CAKRAY010000170.1 GCA_934296355.1 uncultured Clostridia bacterium | reverse complement strand
TTTTTTTAGATAGAAGTTTATTCGCGACTATTCACTTATCAAAGAATAAGGTTTATTCGCGAAGTTGCGATGCAACGCGCGTGCGTTGCCGTCACACGCTTCCGATGCAACGCGCGTGCGTTGCCACGTTGCCGTGAGTATAAAAAAAACGACCGCTTAAAATAAGCGGTCTTGTTTTTTATTTTTTGATATTCGATGGATTAGCCGTGCTTGTGAAGTAATACTTGGAATACGAAGAACAAGATAGAGAAAATAAGCATGCTCGACGCGATAATAATCGTAGCAAGTTTGAACTTACCGTCGATTCCTCTGGTTTTGTTTCTTCCGAAGAAAGTATCTTTCGCTCCGGTAATTGCGCCCATACCTTCGTTAGCGTCGCCGCGTTGCATAAGAACGACAATAATCATCGCTATGCTCGCGAGTAGCATAAGAACCATGAATGCAATAGAGAATCCGCGATATATTTCAGTAGCAGTAACCATCGACAATAAATTTAACATCATAATACTCCTTGTGTACAAACTGCGTATCTATTTTAACATAAGCGTACATTTATGACAAGCGTTTTTTTGCAATTTATGCTAAAAAGTAATTTTAATAAAACGTCGTAATAGCGTCCGACCCGTATAGCGGCGCGCAATTAACGAATTTTTCCACCATGAGGATAGGGCCGGGTCCGCGGTAAACCTTGTGTTTGCCGATTTTTATTCTACCCGTCACAATGCGCCAATCGCCCGTTCCGAATACGTTTTTACCGTCGTGCAAAGCGATTATTCCGCAGTATTTGGTATCGGCTTCGCAACAAGTCATTATGTGTCTGCCGACTACCACCGCGGTCGGACCGAGCGACTTGTCGTAAGCGGTCACGCACTTGAATCTGACTTTTTTGCCCTCGAACGCCTTCATGTTTTCGGACAATTCACGATAAAAATACGCGTAATCTCTATCTTCGATATCTATTATATCGGCGTTCATATCGAATGGCAACGGGTCGTCCACGTCGTCTTCCTCTACCGCGCCGCGCTCGTTTTCGAAAATAATATCGCTGTTACGCGTTATCGCTCTCACGAGTTTATGATAAGGCGTTTTGTCTTCGCCCGATTTATAACGGTTGAAAACGACAAGGTCGGAGTACTGCACTTTATCGAAAACCAACTGACGCATATTGCGGTTGTATTCCAAAATATCCTCGCAATTAAAGAAAAGCATAATTTGGCTGATTCCCCAAGCGTCGGGCATGGCGTCGAAAAATTCTCCTACGTCCCACATACCGTTATATTCTACGAAAATTCTCGTGTATTCGCCCGTTTTACGAATTTTTTCTAACGAATCCGGATTAAGGTCGGTTTTTTCGAGGTGGAACAAGTCGACTTTGCCTAAGTCCTCGGAGTCGTATTCTTCCTCGCCTTCTTCGAAAACGAGCAAAGCCGATTTTTCGTCTTCTCCCAAGTTATCGGAGCGCAAAGCGTTCTTTATAAAAGTCGTTTTTCCCGATTCCAAAAAACCGGTAAACAAAAATACTCCTACTTCGGGTTCCATTTTTTACTCCTTAAATTCTAAACAACTTTCCGAGTTTTTCCTCGTCGAGTTTGCTTCCGATTACGCAAAGTTTTCCGATTATGGAGGGAGAACCGTATCTTACGTCTACGCCCTCGGGTACGTAATCGAAGTGAATCCATTTGCCGCCTTCGCCCGCGACGATACCTTTCGCTCTTAATACAAGTCCGTATTCCGCGCCGTCGTCGAAAGAGGAGAGTATGTTCTTCAACTCTTCTACGCCGTAAACGTTAGTGGTTTCTTTACCCCAAGAAACGAAAACTTCGTCCGCGTCGTGACCGTGGTGATGGTGATGCCCGCAGCCGCAAGAACATTCTTCGTCGTCATCGTCGTGGTCGTGGTGATGATGATGTTCGTGTTCGTCTTCGTCCTCGTCGTCATGGTCATGGTGGTGATGTCCGCAGCCGCAAGAACATTCTTCGTCGTCACCGTCGTGGTCATGGTGATGCTGATGTTCGTGTTCGTCTTCGTCGTCATCGTCATCGTCATGGTGTCCGCAACCGCAAGAACATTCTTCGTCGTCTTCGTCGTGGTGATGATGCTTGTGTTCGCGGACTAATTCTTCTTCCATGTCTTTAACGGAAGACGATTTCTTTTCCATCGCTTCGAGAATGGTTTTTCCGTCGAGCGAATCGATATGTGTCGCTACGATAACCGCATCGGGGTTATGCGCCTTTACGAATTCTACGCATTCTTTTACTTTTTCTTCGGTCGTAACGTCGGTATGGCTTAATACTACGCAATCCGCGTTTTCCAATTGGTCCATAAAGAATTCGCCGAAGTTCTTAGCGTACATTTTGCATTTTTTAGCGTTGATAATAGTGGTTTTCGAGTTGATTTTTATGCCGTCCAAACCTTTTTCCACCGCGCGAACGACGTCGCTGAGTTTGCCTACGCCCGACGGTTCGATTATTATTCTGTCCGGATGATATTCCGCGGTAACTTTTTGTAATGCCTTGGCAAAATCGCCGACCAAACTGCAACAAATGCAACCGCTGTTCATTTCGGTAATGTTGATGCCCGCGTCTTGTAAAAAGCCGCCGTCTATGCCGATTTCGCCGAATTCGTTTTCGATAAGCACGACTTTTTCGCCCGCGTAAGCTTCCTTAATCAATTTCTTTATGAGAGTAGTTTTGCCCGAGCCTAAGAAACCCGAAAAAATATCTATTTTCATATTTAATACCTCCCTATATAAAATATAATTTTATAACGTTACAAAATGGTAACACCGTTCGCGCGATTTGTCAATTATTCGCAAGTTTTTTTACGATAAACTCATAAAGGAATTGCGCCGCTTCCGTTTCTCCGAGCGTTTCGGTGTCGACGATAAGGTCGGGATTAAGCGGCTCTTCGTACGGAGAAGACACGCCCGTGAACTCTCGTATTTCGTTGTTACCGGCCTTTTTATAGAACCCCTTCGGGTCGCGGTTTTTACAAGTCCGTAGCGACGCCGACACGAAAATCTCGTAAAAGTTTTCGCCGATAATTTCTTTTGCCTTGGCGCGTGAATCGCGGAAAGGGGATATTAAGGTTACCAAAGTCACGCAACAGGAATCCTTAAACAACTTTGCTATCTCGGCGACTCTGATTACGTTTTTTCTTCTGTCTTCCGACGAGAACCCCAAGTCCTTACATACGGTGCGTCGTAATTCGTCGCCGTCGAGGACGAACGAGCGGATACCGTTTTTCGTAAGCATAGATTCCGCTTCCGCGGCTATCGTGGATTTTCCGCTTCCCGATAAGCCCGTGAGCCAAAACACCGCGCCGCTT
>CAKRAY010000169.1 GCA_934296355.1 uncultured Clostridia bacterium | reverse complement strand
TAGGCGCACAGAACGTACACTGGGCGGAAAAAGGAGCTTTTACCGGCGAAATCAGCGCGGAAATGCTCAAAGAACTTAAAGTTAGTTACGTTATTACCGGACATAGCGAAAGAAGACAATACTTCGGCGAGACCGACGAAACGGTTAATAAGAGAACCAAAGCGGCTCTTAACGCAGGTTTGAAAGTTATTATGTGCGTAGGCGAACTTCTTGAAGAAAGAGAAGCCGGCAAAACCGCAGAAGTTCTTACCAGACAAACGATTGAAGGTTTGAAAGATATTTCCAAGCAAGAATTGAAGAGTGTTGTTATCGCTTATGAACCCGTTTGGGCTATCGGAACAGGCAAAACGGCTACGCCTGAGGACGCTAACAATACGATCAAGATCATCAGAAAAGTTGTTAGAAAACTTTACGGCAGAGCAAGCGCAAGTTCCATCCGTATCCAATACGGCGGCAGCATGAATCCGAAGAACGCTTCGCAACTTATGGCGATGGAACAAATCGACGGCGGACTTATCGGCGGCGCTAGTTTGAAGGCCGAAGATTTTGCTAAGGTCGTAAACTTCTAATTGAGTTTATGAAAAACTGAATTATCACGTTAACGCAAACTTTCGCCTATAAGAAGGTTTGCGTTATTTATAAATGAGGTAAATAAAGTTATGAAAAAAATATACGGTTTAATTATTATGGACGGTTTCGGAATTAACCCCGATACATACGGTAACGCTATAAAGAAATCCGGCACGCCGTACGTTCATTATCTTATGTCGAAATATTCTCACACGCAAATAGGCGCTTCGGGTATGGACGTAGGTCTACCCGACGGACAAATGGGTAACAGCGAAGTCGGACACTTGAATATGGGCGCGGGAAGAGTCGTTTATCAAGAACTTACGAGGATTACCAAGAGTATAAAAGACGGTGACTTCTTTAATAACGAAGCGATTTTACACGCTATGAACAGCGCGAAAAATAACGGAAAACAATTTCATACGTACGGACTGTTAAGTAGCGGCGGCGTTCATTCTCATATCGAGCATTTATTCGGCATTATAAAAATGGCGAAACAAGTCGGACTTGATAATATTTACGTTCATTGCTTCTTGGACGGACGTGACGTTCCGCCGAAGAGCGGCGCGGATTTCGTTAAAGAACTTGCCGATTTTATGAAAGCGGAGAACTTTGGCGAAATCGCTTCCGTAATGGGTAGATTCTACGCTATGGATAGAGATAATCGTTGGGATAGAGTGGAAAAGGCGTATAACGCGCTTACGCTTGGCGAAGGCGAGAAGTTCGAAGACGCTGTAGAGGCTGTAAAACACAGTTACGAAGAAGGCGTAACGGATGAATTTGTAACTCCTAAGATTATCGTTAAAAACGGAAAGCCGGTCGCTACGGTAAACGAAGGCGACAGCATATTGTTCTTCAACTTCCGTCCCGATAGAGCAAGAGAAATATCGAGAGCGTTTATTATGCCCGATTTCACGAATTTTGAAAGAAAGAAAGGCTTTTTAGCGCCGGTATACGTAGGAATGACTCAATACGACGCAAGTTTTTCCGAGTACTTGGATACGGCGTTTAAACCCGAGAAATTAACCAACACGCTCGGCGAGGTTATCGCAAATAACGGATTAAAACAACTTAGAATTGCGGAAACCGAAAAATACGCGCACGTCACCTTCTTCTTTAACGGCGGAGTGGAGAAACCGAATCCTAATGAAGACAGAGTTTTAATTCCTTCTCCTAAGGTAGCGACTTACGATTTACAACCCGAGATGAGCGCCATGGAAGTTGCCGAAAAGGCGGTCGAAAGAATAAAGAGCGGCGAATACGACGTCATGATACTCAACTTTGCCAACTGCGACATGGTTGGACATACGGGCGTCTTTGAGGCGGCGGTTAAAGCGGTCGACACCGTAGATAAAGCGTTGAAAATGGTTGTTGAGGCCATTCTTTCGATGGGTGGCGAAGCAATAGTTACCGCGGATCACGGCAATGCCGATAAAATGTACGAAAAAGACGGCACGCCTTTTACCGCGCATACTACTAACCCCGTTCCTTTTATTTTAGTAAAAGATGGTACCTATAAAATGAGAGATGGCGGCGTTTTAGCAGACGTTGCGCCTACCTTATTAAAAATGATGGGTATCGAACAACCTAAGGAAATGACGGGCAAACCTTTATATTGATTTTTTGCCAATAAATAATTGTTTTTACTTGACAAAAAACAATCGAATTGATATTATTAATAAGCAAAGTAGATACGGTCTCACCACAAGCGACAGCGAAATGGTTTTCAATAATATTAAATAATATTTTTGGAGATGCGTATCGAATAATGCGCATCTTTTTTATTGGGAGGACCTAACTATTTTTAAGGAATTACAAATCAATGAGGATATCATTGAAAAAGAACTTCGCGTTATCGACGAAAATGGCAATCAACTCGGAATTATGAGTAGAAGCGAAGCGTTAAGAATTGCGGAATTCCGCGGGCTTGATTTAGTGAATATCTCACCTGTCGCAAAGCCTCCGGTATGTAAAATCATGGATTATGGTAAATACCGTTTCGATATGATTAAGAAAGAAAAGGAAGCAAAGAAAGCGCAAAAAGTCATAGAAGTTAAAGAAATTAAGCTTTCTCAGACTATCGATATAGGCGATATAAACGTAAGAGCGAAGCAAACCAGAGAGTTCTTGCTTGACGGAAACAAAGTTAAAGTTTCGTTGAGAATGAAAGGAAGACAACAAGAGCATCCGGAAATAAGCGTTGAAGTTTTGTTGAATTTCTTTGAAAAAGTAAAGGACGTTGCCGTTATGGAAAAGAAACCGACAACGGAAAACAGAAGCGTCTTTATGATGCTCGCACCCATAGTGAAAAAATAAATTTATATACACATAAAGGAGAATTTGGATTATGCCAAAAATGAAAAGCCATAGCGGCGCAAAAAAACGTTTTAGACTTACTGCTTCCGGCAAAATCAAGAGAGCAAAGCAAAACAAGAATCACATTCTTAACAAAAAACCCACGAAGAGAACGAGAAATCTCCGTAAGGGCGGATATGTAGATAGTACGCAACAAAAGACGATGACTACTTTGATGTGCGGTCAAAAATAGTGGAGGTGTTATATGAGAATTAAAAGAGCGGTAAACGCGGTAAAGAAAAGAAGAAAAATAATGAAGAGAGCCAAGGGCTACTTTGGTTCCAAATCCAGATCTTATAGAATTGCAAGACAAGCGGTTATGAAATCTCTCCAATATTCTTATGTTGGAAGAAGATTAAAGAAGAGAGATTTCCGTAAACTTTGGATTGCAAGAATTAACGCCGCCGCAAGAATGAACG
>CAKRAY010000168.1 GCA_934296355.1 uncultured Clostridia bacterium | reverse complement strand
GGTATAGACTATAAGCGTTTTTCCGCGCAAATGCCGTATATGTTCGGAGACGAAATAAAAGCGGTTACTTTCGTTAGCGAGCCGTGGGCGATAGACCAAATCATCGACTGGTTCGGGAAAGATATCGATATTAAACCCAAAGGCGAAAAATACTTAGTCAGCGTAAAAACGAGTTTGCGCGCTATGGAATTTTGGGCAATGCAATATCTAAACGCCGTCGAAATTCTTACGCCGACTTCCTTGCGCGATAAACTTCGAGAAAACCTAATAGACGGAGTAAAAAAATATACGCGAAACTAATAAAAAGATTGATAACCGCGGGGTTCGTCCCGCGGTTATCGTTTACCGACGACTATTAAGTCTATCTATGACGTATAAATACTTATCTCTAAAATTCGCTTGAAAAAACCCTACGTTATAGACTTGTTCCGCAAAAGCGTAAGCCTCACCTTTCTCGGTAAATATAGGCGCGGAAAGAACGATTTTTCCGTAAATAATATCTTCGTATTTTTCGGAAACTCCGACCTCTTTGCATAAATCATGCAAGCGGTCTTTGCCTACGTCTATACTTGCGGGATTACGAAGCTTGGCGATGATTTTTTCTATCTTCTTAGCGGGCGCGGAACCGATTCTCTCGAAAATTTCCAATACGAGTTCGTCTACGTCTTCTCTGAAAATCAGCCGTTTAGGATTCCCTTTTTCGTGTTTTAAGTACAGTAACTTCGCAAGCGTATATTCCTTTTCCACAAAAAATCCTCTCGCCACATACTCGCTCAATTCGTCTAAACTCGTCGGTTTTATCTCGGATGACGGGTATTCGGGAATAAAGAACGGAGACGAATATCGCCCCGCCGAAAAGAGTTCCCATGTCGATTTATCGCGATAATTATCGACGAAAACTCCGGTTTTCGCCTCGCAAAACCGAATAAGATTCTCATAGCATTTCACAATTTCACAAAAATTTTCTTCTTCTTTATTCATTACTTTTGACTCCATATTAAGTTATTTCCTTATCGCATAAATCGCTTATGCGTTTCGTTTGTTCGTCTTCGAATATAAACGTTTGTCTACCGATTTTACGCAATGTTTCTATAGTATCTAAAATTATTTTTTCGGATTTATTAGCGAGTTGGTTTACGATAAACATAGGCGGACCTTCCGTCTGCTTAAAACCGTTAACGAGCATATCGGTCAGTTTATTCGCCGTAAGAAAATCGATAACGGAAAACTGTTCTTCTCTCTCCGGCGGCGTTTCGTCGTATATTCCGAAAGTCACGTCTCCCCACGGGTCTTTATTGAAGTTCACGCCATAATTATCGATTATTATCTTTGAAAAATCAGTTACGATTTTCTTTAAGACGCTTTGCGTTGCATTATCTCCTTTTGCCGCCCAATAATCCAAAACTTCTTGCGTATAACACTTGTTTTTTACGCCGTAAAAGCAGCTTATCATTCTATAACAACCGTAGAACAAATACTCGGGAAAGAAGAAAAAGTTGCCTTTCTCATCGGTATTACCGACCGTTCTTTTCCCTAAGTCCGTAAAAATAATCTCTTTTCCTTTTTGCCCGTAAGTATTGCTTTTATCGTTCGCTTTTTGCATTACCGATACGCTATAAAGGCTATCGTCTTGCTCGCATTCCATGTATATATCTTCGTTTACGTTTGAATTTATATCGTCCAAGGTCAATATCGCGAACCTATCTTCATCATCCAAACAAAATAGGTTTTTTATAGAATTAAAAAAAGTTTTTTTATATCTTGAATTTAATAAAAATACGTTATCTTCTTTTGCAAAGTGTAAATCAACGTCGTTCGTCCTAAAACTTTTTATTCTCATTCTCCCTCCTGCTTTTTATTTTTATAATCGTTTTTCGTTGTCGCGTTTTTGGTATAAAACAAATGCTATTTTATTGTTAGGAGAACCGATTATGCAAAAATACAAAGTAGGAATTTTTTGGTATATAAACAATTGTCTTTTTCCCATCGTGCAGTATTCGGAAAAAAGCGAGTTGTCCGACTTAACCGAAAAGGTCGATAGCGATCTTTCACACATCGTTTGTTGGGATATTTTTTTCGGAGACGTCTCCCCCGATATAGATTACTCGACTTTCCCACGCGGAAGAGTACTGTATGATTTAAGAGAAAAACGATATATCTTTTACGCCGACGTCTGTATTCCCGATAGCGTAATATCCGAATACGCGATAAAGACCGAAACGTTGCCTTTCGTTATAGAACGCGATGATCACTATAAATGCGATAATTGCTTAGAACTTTAATACAATCGCCTATTTGCCGACAATAAATAAAAACGGCGCGGCGATTTTCGCCGCGTCGCAAAAAAAGTTTTTCGTTTGCTTTTCTGCGAACGTAAGTATTATACAATATAATTTTCCATTTTCAACACGATTTGCAAAATATGCAAGTAAAAAGCGGAACTATTTTTGGGTTTGTTTCGTTTTTAAGATTATCCAGGCAACGCCTTTTACGTAAATAAAAAGGAACCGTCGCTAAACCGATGGTTCCTATTGGTGGAGATGGCGAGACTTGCACTCGCGTCCTTACATAATCAAAGCCGTACTTCTTCACGCTCAGTTTATGTTAATCGGTCGCTTCGGTTCGTACACAAACAAACCTACCGAAGTCTATTCGCTTAGTCCCGTTTTCGGCGCGCGAAAAGCCGAACTCGTTTTTCCGCGTGTATGACGCCAAGTTCCCCGTCCGCGGAATACGGGCTTGACGGCTACGCATTAAGCAGCGTAAGCGTAAGAATTTTGACTATTGTCGTTTATTTTTTAATTTCCGTTTTTACGAAGACGAGCCTTCGGCGTGCTTAACGACCCCTCTTATATAAGTCGAATCTACAACACCCCCACTATGTGTTGCGCTATCTATATTTTATTATATCCTTTTATAGACTTGTTTGTCAAGGTTTTATATCGGCGCCAAACGTTCGTCGGGTACTTATAGCAGTCGGAAAGGCTTTTCCTTTGTGCTAATGCGTACTGTTAACCGCCGAAGCACCGACTTACAAGGAAGCCGTTACGTACCTTACGGCTTATTATGTAAGTTCGTAAGGCGTTCCTCCTTGCTGATAATCGGTGCCAGTCGTTCGGCGGGTACTTATAGCAGTCGGAAAGGTTTTTCCTTTGTGCTAATGCGTACTGTTAACCGCCGAAGCACCGACTTATAAGGAAGCCGTTAAGATAACGGTACCAGTCGCAAGGGGGCATTACATTACAGTCAAAAGAGGTCGTTATCGCGACCTCTTTCTTTGTGTAATTCCATTTGTTTCCCCCTTGGTACCGACTAATAAGGAAGCCGTTACGTACCTTACGGCTTACATTCAA
>CAKRAY010000167.1 GCA_934296355.1 uncultured Clostridia bacterium | reverse complement strand
CCGTTCGTTCGCTTGGTATAAAATGCGGATTAGCATTTAATCCCGACGTAGACATAAAGAAATACGAAAAACTATTTGATAAATGCGATTTGATAACCGTAATGTCGGTTTTTGCCGGATATGGCGGGCAAAAGTTTATCGAAGCAAGTTATGAAAGAGTGGAATATATAAAAGGCTATATACTTAAAAACGGTTTAACCGCAAAAATAGAAGTTGACGGCGGAGTAAACACGGATAATATCGAAAAACTTCGTGCGCTTGGAGTAGACGTCGTGGTAGCGGGTAGCGCAGTATTTAAGTCGCCTACGCCGGCGAAAACGATCGCGGCGTTACAAGGTGTATCAAAAATAGAATGACGTGCATATAATGGCGGAAAGAGGTGATTATGAAAATAATTTGTATTACTTGTCCGTCATTTATAAAGAAACTGATAAGATACTTTTATAAAAAGAAATAGGTACTCTGAAAATGACTAAGGAAGAGGGATTGTATATACTGAAAAAGTTGAAAGAAATGCATCCGAACGCAAAATGCGAATTGGATTTTTCTTCACCTTTCGAATTGCTTGTTGCGGTTATGCTTAGCGCGCAATGTACCGACGAAAGAGTCAATAAGGTTACCCGAAAGTTGTTTGCGGACTACCAAACGCCCGAAGAGTTTGCGGAAATGTCGCTTGACTTGTTAAAGAAGTATATATATAGTTGCGGATTCTTTAATAACAAGGGTAATAATATAATCGAAGCGAGTAGAATGATTTGTCGGGATTTCGGCGGGGAAGTACCGAAAAATATGGATGACCTTGTGAGTTTGCCGGGCGTCGGCAGAAAGACGGCAAGCGTAGTCCTTAGCGTTGCGTACGGAATACCCGCAATGCCGGTAGATACGCACGTTTTCCGCGTATCGCGTCGACTGGGACTTAGTGCCGGCGACACTGTGGATAAAGTGGAAAAAGATTTGGAAAGCATGTTTTCTGTCGAAGATTGGTACGACGTGCATCATGCGTTGATTTTTCACGGAAGATATATTTGTAAGAGCAGAAATCCGATGTGTGAAAAATGCTTGCTGAGAGATAAATGTAAAAGTAAAGACAAAAGATAGGAGGAACTATGTTTTTAGATTCGGTTATTATATATTGTAAAGCGGGTAACGGCGGGAACGGAGTCGTTTCTTTTCATAGAGAAAAATACGTTGCCAAGGGCGGACCGGACGGCGGCGACGGCGGCAAAGGAGGTAGCGTGTACGTTATGGCTTCTCCGTCCGTGAATACGCTTATCGATTATAGGTATATGAAGCATTTTCGTGCAAAAAACGGCGAAGCCGGTCAAGGCAAGAATATGTTCGGAAAAAACGGCGAAGATATCGTATTGATCGTACCTAAGGGAACTGTTGTAAAAGATGCCGACAGCGACGGAATACTTGCCGACGTTTTTTATGAAAACGAAAAAATACTATTGCTCGAAGGCGGCAAAGGCGGTAGAGGTAACGCGCGATTTGCCACCCCGACAAGGAGAAGTCCCGGTTTTAGCGAAAACGGAGAAGTAACGATAGAAAGAAGACTTAAACTTGAATTAAAAACGATCGCCGACGTAGGTTTAGTGGGATTTCCAAACGTCGGAAAGAGTACTTTGCTAAGCGTTATCAGCGCGGCTAAGCCTAAAATAGCCAACTATCATTTTACCACTTTATCGCCCAACCTCGGAGTTGTTAAGCATTATGACGAGAGTTTTGTCGTAGCGGATATCCCCGGTTTGATAGAGGGCGCAAGTAGCGGAGCGGGATTAGGACACGAGTTTCTACGCCATATAGAAAGGGTAAGATTGATTGTTCACGTCGTAGATATAAGCGGTTCGGAGGAAAGAAATCCGATAGAAGACTATAAAGCGATAAGGGAAGAACTAAAAAATTATAGCAAAAAACTTTATTGTCTGGATGAAATTTTAGTTGCGAATAAGTGCGATTTAGGCTATGACGAAGAAACTATAAAAGAATTGGAAAAAGTATCCGGAAAAAATGTAATAAGAATAAGCGCCGCGACAACCGACGGCGTTAAGGAATTGGTAGACAAAATAGCAGACGGCTTGAAGGAACTACCGCCGCTTGCACCTATCGAGTTTGAAAGATACGAATATGAAAAACCGGATAAAAACTCGGTAGACATTAAAGTTGAAGACGGTGTATATTACGTTACGGGTGGCTTCGTAGAAGAACTAGCAAAATCCGCATTTCTTGACGATACCGAAAGTTTTAACTGGTTTCAAAAGAAAATGCGCGAAAGAGGCGTCATTCAGATGTTAAAGGACGCCGGCGCAAAAGACGGAGACACGATTTGCGTACTGGATTTAGAGTTTACGCTGATGGATTGATAAAAAGCGAAAACCATTGCCTCGGAATAAAGCGTTTCGAGGCTTTTTTATTAAATTAGCGAGTAAATTTTATTTTGCGGTACATATATTGCCGAGGGATGATTATTTAACATATTGACAAAGATATTTATTACATATATAATATATATGTAGAAAATTACCATTTTTATTTAAGGAGAAAAAATGAAAAAAATAGTTGTGTCGTTACTTGTTATAGTAACAGTTGTTATGATCGCCACTTGTTTTGTGGCTTGTACAAAAGACGAAGTAGGAATCGAATCGTTTAACGCTATCAAGGATAAGACGTATTATATAGGCGATACATATAAGAGTTCCGATATAGTTTTAACCGCTAAAATGAAAGACGGTACTACCGCGAATATTACGAAGAATCTCGTATTTGCAGGCGATGACGCCAAGTCTTTATCGTTAGACGAAAACGGAAAATTCACGAAAGCGGGTACCTACGTCGTTAAGGTATATAGATTTGAAAATCGTGAAGATTTAGCCATCGGCGAGTGGAAGATTATTGTTAAAAACAGTTAAAGATATATCGGAGGAGAAGTAAGTATGTTACTTTCCAAACTTGTCGGCGAAAGAACCAAGACCAATCCTTCCGACGCGACGGCAGTAAGCCATGCGTTGCTCGTTAGGGCGGGATATATGAAACTTGTCAGTAATGGTATTTGGTCGTTAGCAATGCCGGCGAAAAGGATTACAAAGAAAATCGAAAAAATACTTCGCGAAGAGATGGACGCATTAGACGGTCAAGAAGTATTGTTTCCTGTCGTAATGCCTAAGGAATTATGGGCGGAAAGCGGTAGATACTATTCTATCGGCGACGAAATGGTCAGATTTAAGGACAGAAACGATAGAGACATGTTGCTCGGAATGACCCACGAGGAAGCGGCGGTGCATTTTTCGAGAGACGCGGTTAACAGTTATCAGCAACTACCCTTTATGATATACCAAATTCAAACAAAGTTTAGAGACGAAGCGAGAAGCAGAGGCGGTTTGATTAGGGTAAGAG
>CAKRAY010000166.1 GCA_934296355.1 uncultured Clostridia bacterium | reverse complement strand
ACGTGTGGTTAACTATGATATCGGTAATTGCCTTAATACTGTTATGCAAAACCTCGTCCGCTTTTTCGAAAACCATACGCATAGACGTACCCGGGTCGCAAACAAGAAACGCTTGTTCGTTAGAAACGAGTATCATTGCGTCTACGTTTTCTTGCATTTCTTTAACGCCTTGCATTGCGTAACGCATTTTTTTCGTTCCTTCGCTGCTAAAAGGTAAAGTCACTATGCCTATCGTTAAAACTTTATGTTCTTTAGCAATTTTGGCAACGACAGGCGCTCCGCCGGTTCCCGTTCCGCCGCCCATTCCCGCAGTAATGAACAATAAATCGGCGTCCTTTATGCTTTCCGCAATCTCTTCATACGATTCTTCCGTTGCAAGTCTTCCGACTTCCGGTAACGCTCCGGCGCCCATTCCTTTGGTTTTCTTTTCTCCGAGTTGTATGGTTTTAACGAAATTATAATTTCCTATGTTGGCAAGGGACATGGAATCCGTGTTTGCCGCAATTAATTGTATATCTCCGAACTCTTCTATATGTTCGGCAATTCTACTGATAGCGTTGCATCCTCCGCCGCCTATTCCGAAAATCTTAATTGTAAGTTTATAATCTCCTAACATTTTTCCTCCGTCTGTTTATTTCTTCTCTAAATATGCTACAATCGCATAATCTGCCGTGCCGTTCCAGTTCAATAACTCCGGTTCTAACACAATAATATCCGATTCAAGCACCTTGTCTATTATCCTTTTTATTCCGCGTATTTCGATTATCGGCGAACCGACCGCATAAGTGGGCAACACGTTATCGCCTATTAAAAGTTTTATTGCCTTTTTTATATCGCATGCAATTTCAAACGTAATATCTTTGAGCGCTTTATTTACATACGCGGCATTTATCGTCCTCTTTTGCATGTTATTTATATAGTAATTCTCGGTATCGGAAATATTCAGGTTTACGTGCCGTAACAATTCCCTTGCTTCGCGAGGTTCAATCTTTAATAAATCTACGAGAGCGCTCACATAATGATTTGCGCCCCAATCAATCGTCTTTTGAGCGATGATGGCGTTCATTTCGCAATAACAAACGTCGATTGCTTCGGAATATACGTAAAGAATTATTCTGGGACTGTTATTTGTGTCGAGATCCCTTTGTAGTTTATCCGCCGCAAGTAAAGCCGCCGAATACAGTTTTATTTTAATTCCGAGTTTAATTGCAACGTCATCAAAAAACTCCTTAATTCGATATAAAACGCCCACTGTAGAAGTGATGGCTTCGAGTTTGTCCGCTTCTTGACCTAAAGGATTATCGATATAATCTTCGGCGGTTTTATATACGATCGGGATACATTCGCTGACTACGCAATCTTCGACGTCGACTAAACTTTTTTCTAAAACGTTATCCACGTCGAATCTATTTACGATTCTCTTCTCCGGGAAATCAAGCGTTTCCACATTATGTCTCGTTCTAAAAAAGCATTGCGGTAGAATTATGGAACACTCATGAATATGAAATCCCAAACCGTGTTCCGCTTTTTCGATTAACTCGGCAATAGTATCAATGAGTTTTTCGGGGTTTCTGAAAAAACTACCTTTTATTCCGTCGTAAGCAATGAAAGTGGAAAACACATCGCAAATCGTTCCGTTGAATTCGTTAGCGGATATAAACTTGATTTTGTTATAATCAAAATATAAGAAACAATCGTTGAGCGTTTGTCCTACCATAGAATATATTATAAATTAAATGAGAATATAAGTCAAGGTCAATGCAAGACATTTTTGACCTTAACAAAGCGTAATTCCGTTCCTCTCGGATATATCGAGTTCTAAATATTTTTTCATTAAATCGGACACGGCAGAATAAACGTTAGCGTCAGCGTCAAACGGCGCGTTTATCACCAATACGGTATCGGTACCTTTCAGCATAACCTTAATTTGTCTTTCGGAAATCGAAACCTCGTCGATAAAAAACGGTAACGCTTCTTCTTTGATGCCGGAATCGATAACCGCATTTGCAATACCCTTTAAGGCAAAACATTCTTTGCAATTAAAGGTATCTTTTATTTCAAATCCGCTTACGTCAATAAGAACTTCGTCTTTTATTTCGCTATATGAATAAATTGCGTTCATTTGGAAGTTTCTATCTGCTTTAACGTAACCGCTTTGTTCTTCTGTATGCGCTTGAATTCTAAATAAAGCAATTCTTTCGCTAACGTTAATCGTAACCTTATTGGGGAAAGTCCTCACGATTGATTTTACCTTTATCTCGTTGTTTGTATAATTCTTTTCGATACTCTCCGCGACCTTTTCTTCGTCAATGACAAAAATATTAGTCGAGGTCTTGATTCCCGCCTGTTCGAGTATCTTCTCTTTTGTAGTGACGGATACGTTATTGGTAAACTCCACGGTAACGTATTTTACCGTGAACACTTGCCCGAAGGCAATAATTAAAGAAATTAAAACGAGTCCTAAAACGACCGCTATAATTATCTTTTTCATACTCTTACGATATTTGCTCCTATGTTGCTTAAAACTTTTTCCGGACTTTCGTATCCTCTGTCTATATGATATACGTCGTTAACGACGGTAATTCCTTCCGCGCACAACCCTGCTAAAACCAATGCTGCTCCGCCTCGCAAGTCTTGCGCATAAACTTCCGCGCCGTGCAATCTCTCTACCCCTTTAATAACGGCAGTTCTGTCTTTTATAATAATATCCGCTCCCATACGCCTTAATTCGGGTACGTGTCTAAACCGATTTTCGAAAATATTCTCGGTTAGAACGCAAGTGCCTTTTCCTATACACATAAGCGTCATAAAAGGCGCTTGCAAGTCGGTCGGAAATCCCGGATAAGGCTGAGTGGAAATACGTTCCACGGCCTTGAGCCTACCCTTTGATTTTATAGATATAATATCATCTTTATAGTTAACTATGCAAGAGTTTTTCGGTAATTTATAGAACAAAGATTGTATATCTATCGGCGAAGCGTCGACAAATCTTATCTCCCCGCCGCAACAAAGACAAGCCAACATATACGTTTGAGCGACGATTCTATCGGGCATAACCGAATACTCGCATGCGTGTAGTCTTTTTACGCCTTCTATGACGATTTTTGAACTGCCCGCGCCTTTTATTTTTGCGCCCATGGCGTTCAGAAACCGCGCAAGATCCACTATTTCGGGTTCTCTCGCCGAATTATATATCACCGTCGCGCCGTCTAATAAAGTAGAACTCAAAATTAGATTTTCCGTCGCGCCAACGCTCGGGTAGTCTAAATACACGTTCCCGGAACGCATGTTCGAACCGTCGCAAAAAATACACCCGGACGTTTCTTCCACTTCTACGCCAAGGTCGGTTAACGCTTTTATATGTATATCTATGGGGCGAAGTCCTATGTCGCATCCGCCCG
>CAKRAY010000165.1 GCA_934296355.1 uncultured Clostridia bacterium | reverse complement strand
GAACTTAGCGGTGTACGTTAAGTTACAGTCCTTTATCGAAGTATCTATACAGACTTGGTTTTGGCTTAGGTCTATCGACTTTAACGTTTTATCTTCGCTCGTTGCGAACAAGTCCGTATCGTCGTACTTGGTTTTGGTATTGAGCGCGATAAAGGTTACTTTGTCATCGTCGTCAAAGGCTACGACTATGCTCTTATACGGGTTTTTAGTGGCTCTTTCGAGTTCCGCGTCGAGTTTATCGAGGTCGTCGAAGTCTTCGGCGGTTTCCATTTTTTTGTTTATTTTGTCGATTTTCTTGGCGATTTTATTTTCGTAATACACCCAAACGTCCTTGCCTTTATCGATGAACTGCAAGGCGGAGAACATTTTCATTGCGTCTGCGCCCGAAAAGGCGTTAAGACGATATTCTTCGGTAGGGTCGCCGAAAGTTTTCTTAATATCGTTTTTAGTACTTACGCCTAACTCTACTTTATTTACCTTGTTTTGTCTGAACGGACTTGCCAAGGTTACGGCGGTGGGGATTATGATAATCGCTATTAAGATAACGGCGGCGAGAGCGATAAAAAGTTTCTTATGCTTAGCGAAGAACGAGCCGACTTTCTTTCCGCCTTTTTTCGCTTTTTGCGAGCCGCCGCCCGAAGCGTTGCCGGCGTTGTAGCCGCATTTGGCGCAAAACTTCGCGCCGTTAAGTTCATTCCCGCACACGGGGCATTGGGTCGACATTTTCAGCCGTTTACCGCAATTAGGGCAAAACGCGTCCATTGACGACACGGGTCGTCCGCAATTCGGACAAGTGTTGTTTGAATACATTCTTATATTCCTCCTTATTATTTTTTTCGGCATAAGCCGAGATTTACATATTTTCGGGTACAAAAAAAGTACCGCTTCGAGCGAAACGGTACCGTAGGCATGCGCAATTTCGCTCTGTTTGCAACACAACCAACTAAGTTATTCACGACAAAGTATGGTAAACGAAATATGCGCCCACGTAGTCGCTCGAACAGTTTTGCGAACAAGCAAACAGCGTCAGACTATAAACCACCATACAAAGTAGTCTGAAAAAACAAGAAATCTCTTCTTCATAAATCCTCCTACATTCATATTAGAATCATATAATCGAAATACATTATACTCACGGTAGGTCGAAGAAAGGTCGAAAAACGGGGGTTCTAAAAAAAATTTTTAGAAATTTTTCAAAAAACACGTGATATGAATAAACGCGATTTACGTTTAAGAGAACGGAAACGGCATAGTATTGACATAACACGGTTTATATGGTATAAAAAAATAAAAACTTTGGAGAAAAGATATGAAAGACGTTGTTGAAGCGATAATCGAGATACCGTATCGTTCTCGAAACAAATACGAAGTGGATAAAGAGACGGGAAGGATACGCCTTGACAGAGTGCTTTACTCCGCAATGGGTTATCCGACCGAATACGGGTATTTAGATAAAACGCTCGCGCCCGACGGGGACCCGCTCGACATACTGGTCATCGGCACCGAGCCTACGTACCCGGGTTGCGTGGTTCCCTCAAGAGTAATCGGGTATTTAACGATGATTGACGGTGGCAGCGAGGACTACAAACTCCTTGCGGTAGTGGACTGCGACCCGCGCTACGACAACGTGAACGAACTGAAAGACGTTTCGCCTTTCACTTTGCAAGAGATTAAAAACTTCTTCGAAAACTATAAGAGCCTTCAAAACGTGGAAGTCATAGTGAAAGACTACCACTCGAAAAGCGAAGCGTTAACTCTAATCGAACAATCGAAAAAAGCGTACGAAAAGAAAAACGCTCAAAGCGGAGTTTTGCTTTGAGCGTAAATAGTTTTTTTTATTCCCATTCTATAGTTGCCGGCGGTTTTGTGGTTACGTCGTAAACTACCCTATTGACGTGTTTTACTTCGTTGACTATTCTGGCGCTGATTATCGACAAGACTTCGTAAGGTATTCGCGCCCAATCGGCGGTCATACCGTCGATACTGGTAACCGCTCTTAACGCGATAGTGTAGTCGTACGTTCTTTCGTCGCCCATAACGCCCACCGAGCGCATACCGGTAAGTACGGCAAAGTACTGCCAAATCTCGCTTTCCAAGCCCGCCTTGGCAATTTCTTCGTGTAAAATCGCGTCGGCTTCTTGACATATTTTTATTTTATTTCTCGTTACGTTACCGATAATTCTTACCGCCAAACCGGGACCGGGGAAGGGTTGACGATTGACGATAAAATCGGGCAATCCGAGTTCTTTACCCAAAACTCTCACTTCGTCTTTGAACAAACTGCGTAAAGGCTCTATTATCTCTTTGAAATCGACTACCGACGGGAGTCCGCCCACGTTGTGGTGGCTCTTGATTACCGCGCTTTTACCTAAGCCGCTTTCGATAACGTCGGGATAAATCGTACCTTGTACGAGATAGTCGACTTTACCGATTTTCTTAGCCTCCTCGCTGAAAACGTCGATAAACGCTTTGCCGATGATTTTACGCTTTTTCTCGGGTTCTTTTACGCCTTGGAGTTGTTTCAAGAAAACTTTACTCGCGTCTACTTTAATAAGGTTCATGCCCATTTCGCCCTTAAACACGCGCATTACGTCGTCGGCTTCGTTCTTACGCAACAAGCCGTGGTCTACGAAGATACAAACGAGGTTGCTTCCTACCGCTTTATGAATAAGCGTAGCCGCCACCGCGCTGTCAACGCCGCCGCTCATTGCGCAAAGCACTTTTTTGTCGCCGACTTTCTCTTTAATCGCCTTGATTTGCTCTTGGGCGTAATCGTCCATTTTCCAATCGCCGTTCGCTTTACAAACTTTATAAAGGAAGTTCTTTAATATTTCCGTGCCTTGGGCGGTATGAACGACTTCGGGGTGGAACTGCACTGCGTAAACGTTCTTTTCTTTACTTTCGTACGCCGCTATGCCGCAATGTTCGGTACGCGCGGTAACTTCGAAGCCTTGCGAAAGTTTGGCTACCTGGTCGGTGTGGCTCATCCAGCAAAAGTTCTCTTTCTCCACTCCGTCGAACAAAACGCTGTTTTCATAGTGAATTTTTTGTCTGCCGTACTCTCTTACCGAGGCGTGAACGACTTCGCCGCCCAGCATATACGCGGTAAGTTGCATACCGTAGCAAATGCCGAGTACGGGTACGCCGAGAGAAAATACTTCTTCGGTTACCTTAGGCGAATCTTCGCCGAAAACGCTACTCGGTCCGCCGGTAAAAATAATACCTATCGGGTTGTAACTTTTTATTCGCTCTATGCTTACGTCTGCGGGAACCAATTCCGCGTAAACGTTAAGATTTCTTACTCTACGCACGATCAACTGGTTATATTGTCCGCCGAAGTCTATTACCAAAACGGTTTGTTTACTCATCCGATTCTCCTATTTCATTAAAAAACTTTGATATAACTTTC
>CAKRAY010000164.1 GCA_934296355.1 uncultured Clostridia bacterium | reverse complement strand
TTCTTTGTGTAATTCCATTTGTTTCCCCCTTGGTACCGACTAATAAGGAAGCCGTTACGTACCTTACGGCTTACATTGAAGTTCGCAAGACTTTCCCCCTTGCTGATAATCGGTGCCAGTCGTTCGGCGGGTACTTATAGCAGTCGGAAAGGCTTTTCCTTTGTGCTAATGCGTACTGTTAACCGCCGAAGCGCCGACTTACAAGGAAGCCGTTACGTACCTTACGGCTTACATCTAAGTTCGTAAGGCGTTCCCCCTTACTGTATCCCCCTAAGGGGAAATTGTGAAAAGTGTCATTTCCACAATTTCGTATTTTGCCATAAACTTTCTCTCTTTTTTTAGATAAAAGTTCTTCCGCGGGTATATGCTTATAAAAGAACACGGTTCATTCGCGTAACTGCGATGCAACGTGCGTACGTTGCAAAAGCGTCGTTTTCGTATTTTCGTATTATACCGTAAATCTTTTTCTTTTTTTTAGATAAATGTTTATGTGTGGCTATATGCTTATTTAAGAACGCGGTTTATTCGCATAGTTGCGATGCAACGTGCGTACGTTGCCGCTTCCGCGGGTATATGCTTAAAAACGTTAATTCGTAGACATTATAAATATGAACACGGCGAACAGATAGCCGTACCAAATAACGTTTAAGGCGACCACGCTCCAAAGGTAGCGCGTTTTTTTTATGCTAAGCGCGAGTTGCGCTATCAAAGCGGCGATATTAAGCGCGAACACGGCGCACGAAACGGGTAAATTATGCAAACGAAAGAACGTCCAGCACCAAATTATGTTAAGCGCGACGAAGATTATCGGCACGAACGCAAATCGCCTTAATTCTTTATTCACGGCGAACTCCCCTATTATAACCGCCGTCAGCAGATACGATACCAACCACAAAGCGGAATGAACGTACGGAATTATCTCCGGTTTCTTTAAGTTTATGAACCATTCCGTATTCGGGGTCATAAACAAAGCGTTCATTCCGCTCATAAACAGCGCGACGGAAAGTCCTAATGAAAATCCGAGAAAGTGATAATACTTATTCATATTTTTCCGTCCCTTTTCTTAGCGGAAAAACTTTTTCCGCAAGTCTTTTTTTTAGTTCGCGGCAAACGTTGCCGAAACGGTTTCACCCTCTAACCAGCCGTTCAATACGCCCTCGACGTGATTGCCGAGTTTTTGCTTACTGACTCTTATTAAGTCTTCTTTACCTACGATTTTGTTAAGTCCGCTCGCATAATACTCTTTAAGCAACGCGTTTACTTTGTCTTTCCCGTACAAAGCCAATAAGTTATCGAACATCATCGCGCCTTTATAATACTCGACCATCGTATATCTATATTCGGTAAACTCGCTCGTCGGACGATTGAGTTTGCTCGCGTTCTCGCCCTCGGCGCGCACGCCTTGCAAGCGTTCGTAAGTAGCGTACGCCCTTTTAACCGACTTCATACACGCGCGGTACTCGTCCTCTTTACCGTTTAACAAATAGTAGTAATAAGAACTGAACGTGGTTAAACCCTCGTCGAGATACGCTTCGTTAAACGGGTCGCTACCGACCGCGCCGTACCACCATTGATGAGCCGTTTCGTGCAAAATGGTTTCTTCGGGAACGCGCGATTTATCGCTTACGTATACTAAGCCGGAATACTCCATCCCCTCGTTATCGAACGGCGTGGCGACAACCGAAAACGTAGTGAAATTGTACTTACCGAACGTTTCCGAGTATGTGGAAATCGCGCTAATCGCTAAGTCGAGTTTGGCTTGCGCTTGTTCGTCTTGACGGTAAAAATAGTAAACGTTCACGTCGCCCGCTTTACCGCTGAGAACGTTGAAATCGCTCGACAATACCATAGCAAAATCGCGTACGTTTTTACCTTCGAAGACCAACGTTTGTTGTTCGCCCGATTCGGTTTTGCTCGTACATTCGCAACCGCACGCCGTTACGAGCGACGTAGAACAAGTTAGTTTAACTTTATAAGAAGCGACTTCGGAAAAAGAGTTGTCGCCGATTTTGTTAAAAGAATCGGTGCGGAATCCGTCTTCGTAAACGGATAACTGCGGATAGAAGTTGGATAGATTATAGACCCCTTCCGTTTCTCCGAGCCTTGTCGCGGACGCGGGAACGGTAACTTTGTACTTAAAAGTAAAAATCAAATTATCGCCCTTTTTCGCTGCGGAATGTTTAATAGTCACGTACTCTTTGTTTTCCGTGTAGGTTACGTCCGCCGCTACGCCGTTAACCGTAACTTCGCTTATCTCGATACCGCCGTAACGCGATAACTCGCCGCTGTACGCCTTGTTTATCGCGTCTTGACAATACGTGTTCGGCAATAAGTGAAACACGCTTTCCGTCAAATCGTCGGCGTAAACGTTCGTTACCGTCGTGGTTTGCTCGCACGTAAGCGTATTTTCTTCTAAAACCGCCGATATATCGTAATCGATACTCGATTCTATCGTCTTGTTCCCGCAAGCGCATAAACTTACCGCTATGCAAAGAACAAACATAATAATTACTGCTTTCTTCATTCAACACCTCGCTATAATTAAAATATTCTTAATCGTAAACATATATGAGAAAAAATACTTTATAAAGAATCTTGTACATCTTTTGCACAATAACCGGCAATTTTTTGCATATTTTCATTGATATTCCGACATTTATCGGCAAATTTTGCAAATAACTAATAATTTTTACAAAAAATATAAAAAAAAATCGTTTTAGTTAATTGACAAAGAATTTTTTTTTTAGTATCATATAGACAATAAAACAGCTCATAATTTTCCCCCTTATCATAAAGGAACGGAGTCGGGATAGTTTTTATATCCCGGCTCCGTTTCTTTTATTTTATATTTTTATGCATGCATTAAAAAAGGACGGAACGACGCGCGGTCGTTTTTCCGTCCTTTACTTTTTATTCTAACCTAACCGAATTATTTTTGAATAGGTCTTATTTGAATATTCGCTTCTCTAAGTTGTTTCTCGGTAACTTCGGTAGGCGCGTTCATAAGCAAATCTTGCGCGTTCTTATTCATCGGGAAAGCGATTATTTCTCTTATATTCGGTTCGTTGGCGAGGAGCATAATCATTCTGTCTACGCCGGGAGCGATACCCGCGTGCGGAGGCGCGCCGAATTTGAACGCGTTATACAGCGCGGAGAATTTCTTCTCTATTACGCTTTCGTCGTAGCCGGCGATTTCGAACGCTTTAACCATAATTTGCGGGTCGTGGTTACGCACCGCGCCCGAACTGAGTTCTATACCGTTGCATACGATATCGTACTGATACGCGAGGATATCCAAGGGGTTCATATTGTTAAGCGCGTCGAGTCCGCCTTGCGGCATCGAGAAGGGGTTATGGCAGAACGTGAGTTCTCCGCTCTCCTCGTCGATTTTGTATATTTTTAAGTTCTCGTTGCAGAAG
>CAKRAY010000163.1 GCA_934296355.1 uncultured Clostridia bacterium | reverse complement strand
GTCATAACCCTTGCAATAGCCGATATCGCTTGCGTACCGATGCAAGACGTTACGGTTCCCATTATTTACGGTTTGATACCCCTATCTATATTATTCGTGACGCATTATGTGCTTACGATGATTACGAGTAAGAGTATTAGATTCCGAAAATTTTTGAACGGAAAACCGATTATAGTCATCGACGGAGACGGTATAAATTACGATGCGCTCACCGCGCTTAATCTTAACGTCAACGACCTTATGTCGCTAGTCAGACAACAAGGGTATTTTTCTTTGACTCAGATATCGTACGGTATTTTGGAAACGAACGGGAAACTGTCGGTTTTGGAAAACGAACAAGGCGAATCTCCTTCGTCTATACCGATGTCGCTCGTTATCGAGGGTAAGATTTTAACGGAAAATCTCGACTCGCTGAACATTAAGAGCGAAGAAGTATTGAAAATCATCGATGAAAATCACTTGAAACTCAAAGACGTCGTGTTAATTACCGCCGACAGCAATAAACTGCTGATACAGCCTAAAAAGGGCAAGTACTTTACCGTTGAGGTGGCGTAATGAAATACAAAATCACAATTACGGTAATCGTCTGCGCCCTTATTATCGCAGGGAGCGTGGTTGAATACGTTTACGTTAATCGCGCTTTTGATGAATTGGAAACTCGGCTCGATAAAGTAATGGAATACGAGGAATACCCGCTCGAAGAAGTAGAGGAACTTACCGAGTGGTGGGATCAAACGAGCGAGTGGTTAGAGATAAGCGTACCCGTAATTCAGTTGAACGAAATTACGGTAACGCTAAGCGAGTTGTGCGGCGCGGTGGAAGCCGAAGACTACGATACCGCTAGCGCGTTGCTTACAAGAATAAAAGCGTATTCCGAAAATATCAGCGATATTTATAAAATGCGATTTAACCACATATTCTGATTATCATATAAAGCGGGGAATTACGACCGCTTTTTTTTTACGAGTAAACCGCGTTAGCCGAAATTACCAAAGCCGCGATGAACGACCGTAGCGAAGCGAGATTATCCGCGCGGTTAGGTCTGAGCGGCATTATTCCGTCGACGCTTTGCTTAATGAAAGTAATTAAAGTTTTTTCTTCTTCGCTCGCTAGCTCTACGGTAGAAAACTCTTCGCTTGATTTTCGTAAAAACGCATAAAGCGCGCTGTCAGTGACCGCTCCCGTTTCGTAGTAGGTAATTTGCTTGTTAAAGTTTATTACGAAATCGTATATTTTGTCGGCAAGAACCGGTTTTTTAACGTTATATGAGTATTCGCGAATTATAAAACCCGCTCTGTGGTTTTTCTCGCAAACTTTCTCGGCGTCGCTTTTATTAGTGTAAATAGAATAAATAACGTAGTAAATTTCCCCGTCGTTAATCACATATCCCGCTGCGCCGCCTTGCGTTGCAGTAACGCTTTGCTCCGTCGCCGCCGTTTGCGTCGTATGCGGGGAGCATAGCATATAAAAAACGTATTTTTTTCCGTTTATCAATTCGTTTATCGAGGAAGAGATCAAACCTTTTCCGAAAAAATCTACCGATAGTAAAACGATAGCGACGCATATAAAAAATGCGATAACGCCGAGCCAAGGGAACTTTTTCTTAGGCTTTTTTTTCTTCGTTTCCACCGTTTTTTCTTCGTTTGACGGCTTTTGCTCTCTGTAAAGGAATTGACTGTAATCGACTTCCGACATAGTTATAATTTATGCGTCCCTCGGAAAAAAATGTATTGCAAAAGAAGTTTCCTTATGTTAATATAATATATTATAATTATTAATTTATATACGACGGAGAGAGTTTTATGGACAAATGGGATTATCGCTTTATGGAAATGGCAAAACTCGTCGCGACTTGGAGCAGTTGTTATCAACCGAACAGACAAGTCGGCGCGGTTATCGTTAAAGATAAGCGCATACTTACCACCGGCTATAACGGCGCGAGCAGCGGCATAATTTCTTGTAAAGAAAAAGGCGAGTGTTTGCGTAAAAAATTAGGTATCGCCTCGGGAACGCGCGCGGAAGTTTGTTATGCGGTGCATGCCGAACAAAACGCAATCGTACAAGCGGCGAAACTCGGAGTGTCCGTGCAAGGCGCGACCATTTACGTTACCCATCAACCGTGTTCCATTTGCGCCAAAATGATAATAAACAGCGGCATAGAAAGAATCGTATACGAACAAGGATATCCCGACGAATTCACTTTGCAACTGTTCAGCGAGTGCGGAATTAAAGTCGAAAGATTTCTCGACGAAAAATAAAAAATTACGGTTAACGGAGAGAGAGTATGAAATATTATATCGGCGTCGATATCGGCGGAATGAGCATAAAAGCGGGCGTGGTTAATTCAAACGGCGAGATTATTGCCAAAGAATCGTGCGTAACGAGAGTCGGCGAGGGCTACAAAGTCATAGTTAAAGACATTTACGAACTTTGCGAAAAGGTAATAAGCAAAGCGAATTTAACGAAAAGCGACGTGGTCGCGGTCGGTATGGGTTCGCCCGGAACGGTTAACGGAGCGAAAGGCATTATTACTTTTGCGGGCAATTTGAACTTCAAAAAAGTCGCCATAATAAAAGAATTCAATAAATATTGGGCGGTAAAGGCGGTCGTCAACAACGACGCTAACTGCGCCGCGTTAGGCGAAGCGAGATTCTCGGGAATAGAAAACTTAAAGAATTCGGTTTTCGTCACCTTAGGCACGGGCGTGGGAACGGGATTTATAATAGACGGCAAAATTTTCGAGGGCGTAAACGGCGAGGGCGCGGAAGGCGGACATATTTGCATACGCTTTAACGGTGAAAAATGTACTTGCGGACAAAAAGGTTGTTGGGAAGCGTACGCTTCGGCAACCGCGCTTTTAAGGCAAACGCAAAAGGCTATGGACAAAAACCCCGATTCGTTAATGCATAAATTGGTTGAAGAAAAGGGCGCGCTTGACGGTACCGTACCGTTCGAAGCCTACCTTGCGGGAGATAAAGCGGCTACGAAAGTAATTAAGACTTACGTCAAGTACGTCGCTACGGGAATAGTAACGCTCGTGAATATTTTCCGACCCGAGGTAGTATTTATCGGTGGCGGCGTAAGCAATGCGGGCGATTATTTTATCAAAATGATAGAAAAAGAGGTTAATAAGAACGTGTTCGGCGGCAAAATAAACAAGAAGCCGACCATACTTAAAGCAAAACTCGGTAACGACGCCGGAATCGTAGGGGCGTGCGCGCCGGTAATGGACTGATTATGATAAATATAGAAGATTTTTTAATGCAAGTCGAAAAACCCGGCAGATATATAGGCGGAGAATTTAACCTTCCCGATATGACGAAACCGTGCGACGTACGGTTTTGTTTTTGTTTTCCGGACGTTTACGAAGTGGGAATGAGCAATCTCGGCATAAAGATTCTCTACGATATTTTCAATAAAACCGAGGGAGTCGTTTGCGAGAGATGTTTCGCGCCGTGGATAG
>CAKRAY010000162.1 GCA_934296355.1 uncultured Clostridia bacterium | reverse complement strand
GGCATACGCTACCTATTTTCACGCCGTCGGGTAAGCAACTTCTCTTAAACTGTTGCGTAAAGAACCGCTTGTAGAAGTTGACGAGCCATTTCTTTATCGTACACGCGTCGAAGTCGCTTTCGAAGGCTTTTTTCGCAAGCGTGAAAACCTTCTTCGGCGCGAAGCCGTAACGCAAGGTATAATACAAGAAAAAGTCGTGCAAAGCGTACGGTCCGACGATATCTTCGGTCGCTTGGGCGATTTTACCTTCGGCGTCGGGCGGTAACAATTCGGGACTGATAGGCGTGTCTAAAATATCGTCAAGCACTTCTTTACATTCTTGGAACGAGTCGAAATCTTTAATTACGTCAATCATCCATCTTACGAGAGTTTTCGGTACGCCGGCGTTAACTCCGTACATACTCATATGGTCGGCGTTATAAGTACACCAGCCGAGCGCGAGTTCGCTTAAATCTCCCGTGCCTACCACGAAGCCGCCTATCTTCCCCGCATAGTCCATAAGAACTTGCGTCCGCTCTCTCGCTTGCGAGTTTTCGTACGTTAAATCGCGCTTGCTTTCGTCTTGTCCTATATCGCGGAAATGTAAACTTACCGCGTCCTTAATCGGTATCTCCACGCTCGTGACGCCGAGTTTTGCCATAAGCGCGAGCGAGTTGCGATACGTTCTGTTTGTGGTTCCGAAACACGGCATTGTGATACCGTAAACGTAGTTTGACGGTTTTCCCGCTCTATGCGCCGCTTCGACCGCGACGAGCAATGCGAGCGTGGAATCGAGTCCGCCGCTCACGCCGATTACCGGGTGGGAACGCACCGTATCCATACGCTTTTTCAGTCCCGCTACTTGCATTTCGAAAATGTCTTCGCATCTATCTTTTCTTACCGCTCCGCTACCCGGAACGAACGGTAATTTCTTTACCGCATAGTAACTTAAATCGTTCTCGCGCGCTTCGTAGTTAACGATTATGCGGCGCGGACGATGGCTTTTACCGTAAAAGTCGCTACCCTCGGAATAGGTCTTTATTTTCATTCTGTCCGCGCGAATCTTACCTAAATCGACGTCGCTTACGAGCAAGTAGTCACTATCGATAACTTTATCGTTCTCCGCGACGATTTTTCCGTTTTCGGCAATCATGCAATGTCCGGAAAAAACGAGGTCGGTCGTCGATTCGGTACTGCCGGACGAGGCGTAGGCGTAAACGCAAAAACCTTTTGCGGAACTTTGCTCTACGAGATTTCTTCTATACGCGCGTTTGCCCGCGATTTCGTTACTTGCGGACAAATTAAAAAGCACTTCCGCGCCGTTTAAGGCAAGCAACTTTCCGGGCGTTATCGCCGCCCAAAAGTCTTCGCATACTTCCGCGCCGAGTACGAACGCGCCGAAGTCGAAAATAAGGTCGTTACCTATCGGCACCGCGCCGTTTTCCTCTCCCAAGCCGAGCGCGCGGGGCAAAACCTCGTTACCGTTCAAGTCGAACGCCGACGAGAACCAACGCCTTTCGTAAAACTCGTTATAGGTAGGAATATACGTTTTAGGCACGATTCCGAGAACTTTACCTTTGTAGCAAACGGCGCCCGCGTTAAAGAGTTTGTTTTCTACGACAACGGGCAGTCCGACCAAAACGACGATATTTTTTTCGGATATAAAATCGCAAATCTTTTTCAGCCCGCCAAGCGCGGCGGTAAGAAGGGTTTGCTGAAAAAACAAGTCCGCGCAAGTATAACCCGTTACGCTTAGTTCGGGAAAAAGGATTACGTCGACCTTTTTACTTACCGCTTCTTCGATTTTTTTGTTTATCTCGTTTACGTTAAACGCCACGTTGCCCACGCTCGTTTCGGGACACGCCGCGGCGATTCTTATGAAATCGCGCATATAAAGAACTCCGTTTTATTTATTTTTTACTAATTATACCATTTTATATGCCCGACTTCAACTTCTTTTCAGAAAAATATCGGCGCCAAACGTTCGTCGGGCGCTTATAGCAGTCGGAAAGCCTCGGCTTTCCTTTGTGCTAATGCGCGCTGTTAACCGCCGAAGCGCCGACTATAAGGAAGCCGTTACGTACCTTACGGCTTACATTCAAGTTCGCAAGACTTTCCCTCTTGCTCGATTTCCCTAAGGGGAAAATACAAAAAGCGTCGTTTTCGTATTTTCGTATTATAACGGCGCCAAACATTCGGCGGAAGCGTGTGACGTTGCATCCAGCACCGCCCGCGCGTTGCATCGCAGTTTCGCGAATAGACGTTTGCTCTTTTTTAAGCATATAGCCGCGGCAACGTGTGACGTTGCATCCAATCTATGCGAATAAGCCGCGTACTTTTATAAGCATATAGCCGCGTATAAGCGTGTTGGCGTAGCCTTGGCTTATAGCGAGTTATATCGCCTCACGGCGGTTATATTCGCCTTGCGGCGAGTGATATTCGTCTTGCGACAAGTTATATTCGCCTTACGGCGAGTTAAGGATTTTTTTTAATATAATTTTTAACCATAACTTTGACTGCAAGTCAAAATATAACTTTTAGATTTATCTAAAAATATCACTGTTTGCAACGCAAACAATATCACTGTCTACAACGTAGACAATATCACTATATTTCGTGAATAGGCAGAATTTTTTTAAGCATATAGCAACATATAGGCGTATTTCGCGTAGCGCGCTCGAACACAAGCGAAAGAACTCGACAAATCCAGGCGAGTTCTTTGTTAAATCTCGGTTACTAAAAAAAATTGTCTTAACTAAGTCTTATCCACAAAGCGGGAAGAACGCCGTACTCAGTAAATTCGACGCTGTAATAGTCGATATCGCCGACGTACTTGACGGCGCGCGCGAGATTACTACCGCTACAGTAAGGCGAACGGAGCCACCACCAACACGCGCCGTCATAACTACTGCTTGCATACACGCCTTGGCTCTCCGCATAGTCGCTGCTCTTCATTTGTCTTTCGGTATTGCTTGTTAAATACGTGCTTGCTTCCTTATAACTAAGTAAGAACACGTTGTCATCGGTGTTTTTGCAAGCGTCTTGGTTACTGCTTTCTCCCGTACTGCTTACGCTGTTATCTACGTTCGTTAATTCTATTAACCCTTTTTGTAAAGAAGTAAAGGCAGTGTTGTAAAATTCATTGTTTAACCATGCTCTTATCGTACTGTTGGCATAGTTATTACTATAACTATAACCTCCGTCATAGTCGAACTGTTGACTGTCTAACGCTAAGTTCGCTAAGATTAACGCTTTTCCGTCGCTTTCTTTTAGTATTCTCCACTTGATAGGTTCGTACTTAAACCAGTATACCGTGGAAATATAGTAGCCGTTATCGTCTTGATTCGAGCTACTCGTAGAACTGCTGCCCCTACTGCACCAAGGTCTATAACTCGTGAAATACACGCCTCTATATTTTTCGCCGTTGTACTCCTTGTCTATATACCACATAAAGTTACTTACGCTTTTGTTTATATAGTAACGATAGGAAGTCCAATCAGCGGAATTGCTCGAAGTAGGTAACGTTCCCGCTAAGGTAGTAAG
>CAKRAY010000161.1 GCA_934296355.1 uncultured Clostridia bacterium | reverse complement strand
ATAATTGCTATTATGAGAAGACGGGTTCGGAAGTCAAAAATATTACCGATGAAATAGACTTTGACTTGCCCGACGGTTGGGAATACATTAGATTATCAAGTATCGCTTATTTAAGTAGTGGTTTTACGCCAGCGGCGACAGAACTCAACTCGATAGGAAAAATTCCTTATTTCAAAGTATCAGATATGAATACTGTGGGAAATGAGAAATATTTATCTTTTACAGCGCAATACTATACAGGAAATAAAATAAAGAAAATATTTCCTTGCAACACTATTGTCTTTCCTAAAAACGGAGGCGCAGTTTTTACAAATAAAAAACGAATACTATTACAACCATCAGTAGTAGACTTAAATACAGGCGCGCTTATTCCCTATGGAATAGTTAATACGGAATATTTGTTTTTATTGTTTACTTCGATTGATTTTAGAGAACATTACAAAGGTACAGCGCTACCAACCGTTGATGCTAATTTTGTCGGTAAGTTGCTTTTCGGATTACCGCCGCTTACGGAACAGGAACGAATTGTTGCCGAGATTGAAAAGTTTGAGCCGTTGATAAAAGAATACGACAAACTCGAACAGCAGGCAACGAAACTTGACGGTGAAATTTACGATAAACTCAAAAAATCTATTCTGCAATACGCCATTCAAGGCAAACTCGTTCCGCAAGACAGCAACGACGAACCCGCGGCGGTATTGCTTGAACGTATCCGTGCCGAAAAGAAGGCTCAACTCGGCAAGAAATACGTTGAAAGTTATATCTACAAAGGTGATGATAACTGTTATTATGAGAAGGTCGGCTTGGAAACGAAAAATATAACCGACGAAATACCGTTTGATATACCCGATTCGTGGATGTGGTGCAGATTAGGACAAATTATAGACTTTTCTAAAAATATATCTACATCGGCAAGTGAAATTCCAGATTCTGCGTGGGTATTAGACTTGGAAGATATTGAAAAAGACAGCGGTCGTATACTTACTAAAAAGCGTATGATCGACATAAAATCCAAGAGCGATAAACATAAGTTTTTCAAAGGAAACGTTCTTTACAGCAAGTTACGTCCATATCTTAATAAGGTTGTAGTCGCCAATGAAAATGGCTATTGCACGTCTGAAATTTTAGTTTTCGACGTTACCCCAATTTATAATATTTATGCGCAATTATTTTTAATGAGCCCATATTTTGTCGATTATGCTATGGCAGGCGCGTATGGCGTAAAAATGCCAAGGATTGGTAGTGAACGCGGAAACAATGCACTTATGCCATTACCGCCATTAGCCGAACAAAAGCGTATTGTTGAGCAAATTAACGTTATTTTTAGCAAGTTAAAAGACGAGATTTAATTCTCGTCTTTTAACTTATCTAATACTATTTCTATTTGATTACAGATACGAATTTGCTCGTTGTATGGTGGTATCGGTATAAGGTAATTGATAATTTTTTCTCTTGAAATATTGGGTTGTGCACCTCCTGCGCCCAATTTTATAAACCTGTCTTTTTCTTCTTTTAGAAAATAAAATAAATATATGTTAGACAAGCCTTTGTATGGAGTGCAAGCGCAACAAGCTTGATTAGTAGTCAATTCAACACCAGCAATAGCCAGTTTTCCAATTGTTGCTCCATACATTGCTATCAAAACATCACCAATTTTATTATATCTAAGCGAACATTTTTGCAATGCTTGTTCCGTAATTGTCTCTTCACTTGAATATATATAGCCATCATTTAATTCCCCAGTTTTTATCCAAGGAATATTTCCGTTATAATATTCTGAATTGCTTCGCGAAGGGGTGGCCCCTGCGCCCCAATCACCGATAGTTCCAAGTCTTGCCCAACACCAACTGTCGGGAATATCGAAAGGCAGATTTTCTAACAAAACAGGCTCATTTTTTCCGACCTTCTCATAATAACAGAAATAATCTCTTAGTGGCTGCCGTTTAACTTAAAGAGAACTTCCGTAAATAGTAAAATATAAGCACACTATTTTAGGAGGTTTAACGAAAATGTTAGACGAATTTGAAAAGCATTTAAGGCAGAAAAATCTGTCCGAAAACACGATTTCCGCATACCTGTTGACAATACGAATGTATAATCAACTTTCGGGCGAAATCACCAAGCAAAACCTATTGGCTTTTAAGGGTTATCTTATGGAAACTTATAAACCCAAAACCGTAAATTTGCGTATTCAGGCAATAAACAAATATCTTGAATTTATCAAAAAAGACAAATTGCGTCTATCGGCGGTTAAAATTCAGCAGAAAAACTTTTTAGAAAACGTTATCAGCGACGCCGATTACAAGTTTTTGAAAAACAGCCTTAAAAAGGACGGTAATTGGGAATGGTATTTTGTTGTGCGCTACCTTGCTGCAACGGGAGCACGCGTAAGCGAATTGATACAAATTAAGGTGGAACACGTTTTTAAGGGTTATTTCGATTTATATTCCAAAGGCGGCAAACTTCGGAGACTTTACATACCGAAAAAACTAAAAGTCGAAACGGAATCGTGGCTGAAAGAAAAAGGCGTTGCGAGCGGATACTTGTTTTTGAACAGATTCGGCGACCGAATTACCGTGCGCGGAATTTCACAACAACTAAAAAATTATGCAATCAAATATGGGCTGAATCCGAAAGTGGTATATCCGCACTCTTTCAGGCATCGTTTTGCAAAGAATTTTCTTGAAAAGTTTAACGATATATCTTTGCTTGCCGACCTTATGGGGCATGAAAGCATTGAAACAACAAGAATTTATCTGCGGAAGACTGCAAGCGAACAGCAAGAAATTGTTGATAAAATCGTAACATGGTAATAGTAAAACCCCTCGAAATCGAGGGGCTTTAACTTATAGTTTAGCAAATATTTCGTCTATTTTTTCTACGATTCGTTTTTGTTCGGCAAGTGGCGGAATAGGTATAAAGATATTTTCCCAAGAACTTTTATTAAGTATTGGCGTCGCAGTTCCTGTTGCATATTCTTTCGCCTTTTTTAGAAAGTAATCGCTATTAAGAACATAAAACATATAAAAAGGTAAAATTGAAGTGTCAGCCGTTGCAGTATTGATTTGTTGGTTACAACTAACATCTCTATCCGTAATCGCAGATTTACCTAATGATCCGCCTATACATACCATTAAAATGGAGTTTTTTTGAATAAGTCTTCCATTTGATAATCCTTTAATTGAAAGTCCTTCGTTATTATAATCGATTCTGTTTCCATTTATATCGCCCGGCTTAATAAACGGAATGTAATCCCCAAAATTTTCTTTATCTGATGTCGAAGGTGTCAGTCCTGTTTGCGTGAAAGCCACATATTTTATTTTTGTCCACAACCAAGAATCTGGTAACTCATATGGAACTTCTGCGGTAATATCAACGTCTTTTCCGTTTATATGTTCGTAATAACAGTTATCATCACCTTTGTAGATATAACTTTCAACGTATTTCTTGCCGAGCTGAGCCTTTTTCTCGGCGCGAATATGTTCGAGCAAAACGGAAGCGGGTTCGTCGTTGCTATTCTGCGGAACAAGTTTGCCTTGAATGGCGTATTGC
>CAKRAY010000160.1 GCA_934296355.1 uncultured Clostridia bacterium | reverse complement strand
TTCGTAAGGCGTTCCCCCTTACTGTATCCCCCTAAGGGGAAAATACAAAAAGCGTCGTTTTCGTATTTTCGTATTTTGCCGTTAACTTTTTCTCTTCGCTAGATAAAAGTTTATACGCGACTATTCACTTATCAAAGAATAAGGTTTATTCGCGTAACTTGGGTGAAGCGTCACACGCTTCCGCGAAATTGCGATGCAACGTGCGTACGTTGCCGTCACACGCTTCCGATGCAACGGGCGGGCGTTGCCCGGTGAAGAGTCACACGCTTCTTAGTTTTAGCGAGTTTTGTCGGCGAGGGAGTTTTTATAGAGGGCGGCATCGGGGTAGTTGTTGAAGTCGCAGTCGCGCGCATCGAAAGAGAAGAGCCAATTCGTTTGCAGTTCGAATTCCAAAGAAATTACTACCTTTGCCGACCATTTTTCGTTAATGAAGAAGGAGCGGAAGTTGCCGTTATCCCACACTGTGAATTCCGCTTTTATCGAGGTGTATTTGGCGTTTTTGTCGCCCGTACCCGCTTGTATGTCGGCAAGACTGTTTACGTAAGTTTCCGGATTGTCGACGTCGTAGACGAACGTTACTACATAGTAGCCCTCGGCGCGGTTGTACTGTACCGTTACTTCTTTTAGCGTATCCGCCGCCGCGATATGTTTGGTTATTTCGAAAGAGCCGTTTTGCGAATCGTTAAAGACCGGCACCGCTTTTTCTTTCTTTTGAATATTTATGATAAGCGGGTCCCAATTCGCATAGGGAATACCGTTTTCGTCCACGTCGTTGTTTTTTACCTTTTCGTAACGCATAAAAGAGTCGTTTTTGGCGGCGTACATTCTTTCCGTAGTGACTACGTCCGTGGTTTTGGCAATCGTCGCGCCGAGAAAGGAGTCGAGAATAGGCACCGAGTTTTTAATATGATAGACTTCGGAAAAATACTCGTATTGCGACTTCATCACGACCGAATCGATATCGAGGTAGTTCGGCGTGTTGCTGAGGCTCATATATATCCAGCCGTCGTTGTAGGCAGTCATATAATCGGCTTTTTTGGCGTTTTCGGCGCAAGTTCTATACAAATACAAGCCGAACGCTTTTTCGTCTTGATTAAAATCTTTGAGCGTTTTGGTAAGGGGCTCGCCGTCCGGGCGAACTTTAAGCGCGACGAAATTGTGCGGGTTGTCGAGGGGCTTATTGGTATTGTCGATAATAGTGCCGCCGGAAGCGAAAAGCGAGGCGATTACCGACACGCCGATAATGACCAGCACAAGCGAGGCGATAACGAAAACGTTGCCGATGAGTTTCGACAATTTATGCGGTTTTCGCAGTTGTTCCGCCTTGAATTCGTCCGCAAGAGTAGAAGGATATTGACCGAAGTAAGAGTTGTTTATTTCGACGTAGTCACGGTAGTGACTCTTTTCGTTATAACTCTCGCTCGGCACGTATCTGTTTTTTTGCGTAAGATCGGTCTTTTTTTTAGCCATTCGCACGCGCCCTCGATATTTTTTTTGACAACAATAGTCTAACACACCAAGTAACTATTATCAACATTTTTTATTATATTATTATACGTTTTTTTAGGTTCTAAACTTATTAAAAAATATATAAAAAACGCCGAGGAAAACGCCCTCGGCGGTTTTGCGCGTTTGCGAATTTTCTTTTTTATCGGGTTGCCGAGGGGAGCGAGGCAAAACTCTTTTCTAACTCTTCGTCGGTAGGAATATAGTCGGATAAAACACCGTCGTTAAACTTTTTATACGCGGTGAGGTCGAAGTAGCCCGTTCCGGTCAGCCCGAAAAGGATAATCTTTTTTTCGCCCGTCTTTTTACACTCGAGCGCTTCGTCGATCGCGACTTTAATTGCGATTCCGGAGCGGGGAGTATTCCCTCTACTTTGGCGAACTTGACCGCCGCGTCGAAAACCTCGGTTTGGGTTGCCGAAACAGCCTCTATGTAACCGTCAACGTGGAGTTTCGATAAAATCGGATTCATACCGTGGTATCTTAGGCCGCCTGCGTGATTGGGAGCGGGTATAAAATCCGCGCCGAGCGTACACATTTTCGCAAGGGGTAAAAGTTTACCCGTGTCGCCGTAGTCGTAAGCGTATTTTCCTCTTGTCAAAGACGGACACGAAGCGGGTTCCACGGCGATAATTCTCGGGTTCTTTACGCCGCGGAGTTTATCCGCGATGAACGGCGATATCAAGCCGCCGAGGTTCGAGCCGCCGCCCGCGCAACCTATTATCACGTCGGGGTATCTGCCGTACTTGGAGAGCGCGACCGCCGATTCTTCGCCGATGACGGTTTGATGTAAAAGCACGTAGTCGAGAACGCTGCCGAGCACGTATTTACAACGCGGTTTTTTCAAAGCCGTTTCCACAGCCTCGGAGACCGCGCAACCGAGAGAACCGCCCGTACCGGGATGAGCGGCGAGAATTCTTCTGCCTACCTCGGTCGTGTCGCTCGGCGAGGGGGTTACTCTCGCGCCGTAAACGCGCATGACTTCCCGTCTTTGCGGTTTTTGCTCCGCGCTTACTTTAACCATATATACGTCGAGGTCGAGGTTATAAAAGGAACACGCCATCGATAGGGCGGTACCCCATTGACCCGCGCCGGTTTCGGTAGTTAACGAGGTAAGTCCTTCTTCCTTGGCGTAATACGCTTGCGGAACCGCGCTGTTGAGTTTATGCGAACCGCTGGTATTGTTGCCTTCGAACTTGTAGTAAATCTCCGCGGGCGTGTCGAGAAGTTTTTCCAGCCAATACGCTCTTACTAGCGGGGACGGACGGAACATGGTATAGAAGTTCCTTACGCCTTCGGGAATTTCGATAAACACGTCGGTCGTGTTAAACTCTTGTTTGGCAAGTTCCTTGCAAAGCACTTTTTCGAGGTCCGCTTGCGTGACGGGGCGAAGCGTGTTCGGGTCAAGCATAGGCGGATGAGGGTCTTTCATTAAGACTTTATAGTTATGCCAATATTTGGGAGTCTCCGTTTCGGAAAGATAAATTTTCGTGGGTACTTCGTGCATTTTTTATAAAACCTCCTTTTTGTTTGGAGCGCCCCATGCATGTTCCTTTACGTTGCCGCTCGGTTTTCGCAAGAAATCAACGCGCCCGGGTCACTCCTTTTGTTTGTACATTATATATAAAAAAAACCGAACGAATAGTGTAATTCGTTCGGGACGTAGTTAACGCGGTGCCACCCGATTTCGTTCGCATATCGCTAAGCGAACCTTATCAAGACTTAATATCGAGACTCAATCAAGTCCTACTCGTTAACGTAGAGTTTCACGTCGAAGGATACTCGTTTCCCCTTCGCCCTCGGCGGTCCATTCGCAAAACTCGCGCAACCTCGTCGCACCTACCCGAGGCTCTCTGTATGTTCGTAAAATCTTGTTACTACTCCGCTTCGACGGTTTGTATCGATTTTTTTCATTGTATAACGCCGAAAAAATAATGTCAAGCGATTATTGGAATATAAAAAGCGATTATTTTTGTGGAGCGTCCAATGCACGTTGCTTTACACCACAAAAAACAATACTATTTTTTATTATTGAAAACCTATTTTTGTCGAGAAAACAAAAG
>CAKRAY010000159.1 GCA_934296355.1 uncultured Clostridia bacterium | reverse complement strand
CTTTTCTCGGATTGCTCCTCTTCCCCTAAAAACAGTCTGCTTTTAGGGGTGCCCCATTTTCCTACGCTCGGTTTTCGCAAGAAATCAACGCACCTTAGCCACTCCATATTTTTGTAAAATCTTTCATTTACGACGGTTTTGTGTTAATATATTAGTAAACGAATATGCGGAGGGAAAAATGATTTTCATTACCGGAGATACGCACGGATTGCACGATTTTGCTAAACTTGCCGTATTCGCGCGCGAACACACCGAGATTACCAAAAACGATTATATGATAATATGCGGCGATTTCGGGGGAGTATGGAATAGAGAAACGTTACGAGATACGTTGCAAAAGTACGACGATTTACCTTTTACCACGCTTTTTGCGGATGGAAATCACGAAAACTACGCCTTGTTAAGCGAGTATCCGGAAAGCGAACTTTTCGGCGGGAAGGTTCAAATTATAACGCCGAGCGTCATACGCCTTATGCGCGGACAGATTTTCACGCTCGAAGGGAAAACGTTCTTCGTTTTCGGCGGAGCAACGAGTACTGACGCCGATATGCGAATGGAGGGCGTGAGCGTTTTTAAGGAAGAATTGCCGTCGCAAAGCGAGTTTAACGAGGCGATGATTAACCTCGAAAAAGCGCATAACAAAGTTGATTTCATCGTCACTCATTCTTGCGACGAACGCGCGCTTTTTTACCCGCCGCTGGTAAGGCGCACGACCAAAAGGGGCGTTTATCCCGAAAATCTGATGTTGTCTTGTTTCGAAGACAAAGTGACTTATTCGCATTGGTACTTCGGTCACTATCATCTCGACGGAGATTTGACCGATAAAAAAACCGTGCTTTACAACACGATAAGAAGACTTGTATAAAGAAAAGCGACCGATAGCGGTCGCTTTCTTTATTTATATTTTTTAGATTATCGAAAATTATTTTTTTACCTTTCGACTTGCGCGAATCGCGTTGAGAATCGCAATCACGGCTACGCCTACGTCGCCGAAGACGGCGAACCACATATTGGTGATACCGAATGCGGATAGGAATAGGATAATAAGCTTTACGCCGAGCGCGAAAATAATGTTCTCGTAAACGATGCGCATGGCTTTACGCGCGATTTTTTTGGCGACGCCGATATTCGATAGGTTATCGTCCATAAGTACGACGTCCGAAGCCTCTATCGCGGCGTCCGAACCTACTCCGCCCATCGCGATGCCTACGTCGGAACGCATCAGTACCGGCGCGTCGTTAATGCCGTCGCCCACGAAACAAAGCACGTCGTTTTTACCTTTCTCGGCGAGCATGTTTTCTACTTCAGCCACTTTGTCTTGCGGCAGTAAAGAAGATTTATATGAAGTCAAACCTATTTCCGAAGCGACCGCGGAAGCGATTTTTTCGTTGTCGCCGTTAAGCGAAGCGATAGCGTCTTTCGATTCCGGCTTTATCTCGTCGCTTATAAGTATCGAGCCTACGTATTCGTTATCTCGAGCGACGTAAATTACCGTGCCGATACCTTCGGCGGGAACGAAGTCTATATTGTTCGCTTTCATCAGTTTGGCGTTGCCGCAAAGTATGGTTTGATTTCCTTTCGCTTCGATACCGTGTCCCGCGATTTCCGTTATCTCGTAACCGCTCGGAACGTCCTTATCGTACTCGGCGATAATCGATTTGGCAATAGGGTGGTTAGAGCCTTTTTCCGCAATCGACGCAAGGAGTAAAATTTCTTCTTTGCGGCTTTCGGGTTCCACTTTCGTGACTTTGAAGTTACCCTTAGTGAGCGTTCCCGTTTTATCGAATACGAATATGTCGGCTTTGTCGAAGAGTTCCAGATAGTTACTGCCTTTGATAAGAATACCGTTTTTGCTCGCGCCGCCGATACCCGCGAAGAACGATAGCGGGATAGAAATTACCAGCGCGCAAGGGCAAGACACTACGAGGAACGAGAGCGCTCTGTATATCCAGGTCGAGGGGTCTTTGGTCACTATGCTCGGAATCACTGCGAGCAGTAACGCGGTAACGACTACTACCGGAGTATAGTATTTGGCGAACTTGGTAATAAAGTTTTCGGTTTTCGACTTTTGAGAGGAAGCGTTTTCCACGAGGTCGAGTATTTTCGATACGGTGGAATCGGTAAAGAGTTTTTCTACTCGCACTTCGATTACGCCGCTGAGATTAACCGTGCCGCTTATTACCCGTTCTCCCGTTTTAACGTCTTGCGGAAGAGATTCGCCGGTAAGCGCTTTGGCGTCGATGGAAGTCGTGCCTTTGACGATGATTCCGTCGACGGGAATTTTTTCTCCGGGCTTAACGACGATAACGTCGCCTATCGCCACTTCCGACGGGTCTACGGTAACAACTTCGCCGTCTCGGTATACGTTAGCGTAGTCGGGGCGTATATCCATAAGGGAGGTAATATTCTTTCTCGATTTGCCCACGGCGTAGGATTGGAACCATTCGCCGACTTGATAGAACAAAAGAACCGCGCAAGCCTCGTCGAAACCTTCCACGTCGAGTTTTGTCACGCCTCTGTATATCGCCAGCCCGAACGCGCCGAACGTGGCGATTACCATCAAGAAGTTTTCGTCGAAAATTTGTCCGTGAAAGATATTTCTGATCGCTTTGTAAATGACGTCGTAACCGATAGTTACGTAAACGGCAAAATAGAGGGCGAAACTAAGCAGCCATCCGTAGTCGCCGGGAATTACCGTGGCGAGCGAGGCTTCTTTATCGCCCACGATTGCGCCGATAAGCCATTTATCGAAAACCAAAAGAATCAGAAAAACGCTTAAAGAAACGATTATTCTTATCAGATTCTTTTTTTGTTTTTTCGTCATAAAAACCTAAATCTCCATTTCGAAATCGGGTTCGACTTTTCTCGCCGCTTTCAACGCTTTTTTCAAAATCGCGCTTTCGTTGCTTTCGTCGACGTCGATAGTCATTTTTTGAGTGATAAAGTTAATAGAGCAAGCGTTAACGCCTTCTACTTTTTTTATTGCTTCTTCGCATTTTTGCGCGCAAACCGCGCAGTCAACTTCGATTTTTATAACTTTTTTCATATAAATACCTCCGTAGGTTTATTTATTCTTTTATGTGAGAAAGGGCGCATTCGTAAATCTTGGCAACGTGGTCGTCGTCGAGCGAGTATATCACTTCTTTGCCGCATTTACGAGTTTTGACCAATTTCGCTTGGCGTAAAATACGTAGTTGGTGCGAAATAGCCGACTTGGTCATATCCAAACACGAGGCGATGTCGCATACGCAAAGTTCGCTGATTTCCAAACAACTGAGTATCTTTGTCCTCGTCGAATCTCCGAAAACTTTGAAAAGTTCCGCAAGGTCGAATACGGTGTCTTCGTCGGGCAAGTTTTCCTTAATGCGCGCCACAACGTCGTCGTGTACCAGTTCCTCTTCGCATACGAATTTTTTGTCTTCTTCCATACCGTCCTCCGCTCTAATAATGATTGAACAATCGTTCAACTATTCACATTATATTCCACCGTAATGGTTTTGTCAATACTTTTTGTTCAATTTTTTTTGGGTAAAAATGAAACGACCGATGGCGCCCGTTACGATTAAAAAGAAAAGAGGTCGCTTTTTTG
>CAKRAY010000158.1 GCA_934296355.1 uncultured Clostridia bacterium | reverse complement strand
AGTACGACCCGTTCGGCCCGGATAAAATCGACGGATTGATGCCCAAAGCGGCGGCGATTTGTTTGACCGTTTTCGGCGCGATAAGCGCGTTCGCGGCGTTCTTTTTGACGTTTTTCTCGATAATCATACCCGCCATGACCAAGTATACCGCGACGATCGGCGGCAAGTTTTTGGAAGCGAATAAGGACAACATCGCGTTCGCTCACCGTATCGGCGCGGAGCAGTTCAAAAACGCCATGAAAGAGGGCGAAAAGGGCTATTGCCGCTATTGCGGAAAGAACGTTCCCGCGGATTCGGCGTTTTGCCCGTATTGCGGACAAAAGTTAAAGTAAAGTTTTTCTTATTAAACGAAGCATAGCGAGAAGTGCGAGCGTTCGCACGTATCTTTCGCTATGCTTTTTTTATAATGCGATATATATTATTTATATAATATATTTAAAAAAAAGCATTTCACTTTATAAAAAAATATTGTATAATAAGTTGTACGCTTGTGCGCGCGACGCATTTTGCGTACACAAAAAGCAAAAACAAAAAAATAACATAAATACACGGAGGCACTTTTATGGAATATCGTATCGAAAAAGACACAATGGGAGAAGTCAGAGTCCCCGCCGACAAATACTGGGCGGCGCAAACTGAAAGAAGTTTCGAGAATTTCAAAATAGGCAACGAGATTATGCCGAGAGAAATCACTCACGCTTTCGGAATTTTGAAGAAGGCGGCGGCTATCGCCAATTTTAATTTAGGCAAACTTCCCGAAGAAAAGTTAAAGTTCATTTCGGCGGCTTGCGACGAAGTAATTTCGGGAAAACTCAACGAACACTTTCCTCTCGTCGTATGGCAAACCGGTAGCGGCACTCAGTCCAATATGAACGCTAACGAAGTTATCGCTAACCGCGGTAACGAACTTGCGGGTAAAAAACTTTTACACCCCAACGACGATATTAACAAGAGCCAAAGTTCCAACGATACGTTCCCGACGGCAATGCATATCGCCGCGGTACTCGCAATCGAAGACCACCTTTTCCCGGCGATGGAATTGCTCGTTTCCACGTTTAAGAGATTGGAAAAAGAAAACGAAGGCATCGTAAAGAGCGGCAGAACGCATTTACAAGACGCCGTACCGATCGCTTTCTCGCAAGAAATCAGCGGGTGGAGAGCGATGATAGAAAAGACCGAAGCGCAAATCAAAGTTTCGCTCGCGGGACTTAAAGAACTCGCGCTCGGCGGCACGGCGGTAGGCACCGGACTTAACGCGCCCGAAGGCTTCGACGAAGAAGTCGCTAAGCAAGTAAGCGTTATCAGCGGTAAAGAATTCGTTACCAGCGACAACAAGTATCACGCCCTTACTTCCAAGGACGCTTTGGTATTCACGCACGGCGCGATGAAAGCCCTCGCTTGCAACCTTATGAAAATCGCTAACGATATCCGTTGGCTCGCTTCCGGTCCTCGCGACGGCTTAGGCGAAATCTTCATTCCCGAAAACGAACCCGGTTCTTCGATTATGCCCGGCAAGGTTAATCCCACGCAATGCGAATCGATGACTATGGTCGCGGTACAAGTTATGGCTAACGACGTAGCGGTATCCATGGGCGCGTCGCAAGGCAACTTCGAACTTAACGTATTCATGCCGGTAATCATATATAACTTCCTTCAATCCGCAAAACTTCTCGCGGACGGCATAGTTTCTTTCAACAATCACTGCGTGACCGGTATCAGAGCGAACAAAGAAAAGATGGCGCATAACCTTCACAACTCGCTTATGCTCGTAACCGCGCTCAATCCTTATATCGGATACGAGAACGCAGCCAAGACCGCTAAGAAAGCGCATAAAGAAAACATCTCGCTTAAAGAAGCGTGCGTATCGCTCGGCTTCCTTACCGCCGAGAAGTTCGACGAAGTATTCCATCCCGAAGAGATGGCTTACCCCAGAAAAAAATAATAAACGAGTATATAAGGAAGAAAGTAAATGAAAATCAGTTACTACCCCGGATGCACCCTGAAAACGAAAGCGAAAGACTTAGATAGATACGCGAGACTTTCCGCCGAAAAACTCGGTGTGACAATGGAAGAAATCGAGAATTGGCAATGTTGCGGAGCGGTATATCCCACCGCCCGCGACGAAATCGCCACGAAACTCTCGGCGGTCAGAGCGCTTGACTACGCTAAGCATAACGGCGGCAAGTTGCTTACTCTTTGTTCCGCTTGCCACAACGTGATAAAGCGCGTGAACGAAGATATGAAGAGCGACGAGAATATCAGATTAAAAGCGAATAACTATTTGTCGCTCGAAGAGCCGTACGCGGGAGAAACGCAAGTTTTGCATTATCTCGAAATGTTGCGCGACACGGTCGGTTTCGATAACATAAAGAAAGCGGTCGTTAATCCCGTCAACAAGAAAATCGGCGCGTACTACGGCTGTTTGCTCCTTCGCCCGAGTAACGTTATGGCGTTCGATAATCCCGAAAATCCCACGATTATAGAAGATTTTATCAAAGCGATAGGCGGCACGCCCGTTAAGTTTGCTATGCGTAACGAGTGTTGCGGCGCATACGTTTCTTTGAAAAACGAGAATTTGCCCAAAGAAAGAAGCAAAGCCGTTTTAACTAACGCGCTTAAAGCGGGCGCGGAAGAAGTAATTACCGCTTGCCCGTTATGTCTTTATAATTTACAAGTAAACGGCGACGGAATTTTACCGGTAAGATATTTTACCGAACTTCTTGCCGAAGCGTTGGGGGTGAAAGAATGACCGAGAGAGATTATTTAGAAAATATCAATCGTATTTCCGGCACCGACGTAAGAAAGTGCATGAAGTGCGGCAAGTGTTCCGGACGTTGCCCGGCATTTAACGAAATGGACGTTAAACCCCATCAGTTCGTGTCTTATCTTGCAAGCGGCAAGTTAGAAAAACTCCTCGAATCCAAGTCGATATTCGTATGTTTGTCGTGCATGGCGTGCGTGGAGCGTTGCCCGCGCGGCGTTGCTCCGCAAGGCGTTATCGAAGCGGTTAGGGATACCGTGATAAGGATGCAAAACAATAACGGACTCAAAGCGGAAGAAATACCTCCCGTCGTAAACGAACTCATACCGCAACAACTTTTGGTTAGCGCGTACAGAAAATACAACAAATAAAAACAAGAGAGATAAAAGATGCAGAGAATAGGTGTATTTATATGCTGGTGCGGAAGCAATATATCCGCAACGGTAGACGTGAAAAAGGTTGCGGAAACCATGAAATCCGAACCCGGCGTCGTTTATTCCGTCGATTATCAGTATATGTGTTCCGAGAACGGACAGCAACTCATTAAAAACGCGGTAAAGGAATACGGTCTTACCGGCGTGGTAATCGGTTCTTGTTCGCCGAGAATGCACGAAGCGACTTTCCGTAAAACCGCGGAAAGCGTGGGGCTCAACCCCTATATGGTAGAAGTAGCCAATCTTAGGGAACAATGTTCTTGGATACATAAGAACGTTGAAGAGGCGACGGAAAAAGCGATAATTTTAGTAAGAACGGCTATCGCAAAGGTACATCTCAACGCGCCTCTCATCGCGGGCGAGAGCCCCGTAACAAAGCGCGCGCTTGTCATCGGCGGCGGCATTGCCGGCATTCAGACGGCGCTGGAT
>CAKRAY010000157.1 GCA_934296355.1 uncultured Clostridia bacterium | reverse complement strand
CCCGTATTCGGTGTAGGCAGAACCTCTTATTTTTTGCCGGGACTGTATGAAAATGCCTCCGTTTACGTTCACGGGAATATGTTTAAAGCTTGCAGCGATTGTCTTCTCGGCAGAAGCGATAAAGCTTATGATACGGTTTGCAAGGTGCTGTATAGAAATAATCCGGATTCAGGTGTAGAACCCTATGCCATAACTAATATGTTTATAGGACCGGATAGCGCATACAGGGTGGGCGACGCGCCAAGCGCTTGGACCACCGGTAGCGCGGGATGGATGTATAGAGTCGTTACCGAATTTATTTTAGGAGTTCGCGCCGATTTTGACGGGTTGACGATAAAACCGAATATTCCTTCGGGTTGGAAATTGTTTTCGGTTAAAAGAGAATATCGCGGCGCAAGGTATTTTATTGACTACGTCAGAACGAACAAGTCCGCAATTTTCTTTAACGGTAACAAAATAGACGGCAACCGTCTGCCCGTTTTAAAAGAGGGAGAAAGAGCAAACGTAAAAGTAGAATTTTAGTTATCGTAAAGAAGATAGTTAATGTTTATTGAACATATTTTTGACGCTTTTTTATATCACAGGCAAGTGAATAATAAAAAGCGCTTCCGATTAAATAGCATAGCAACAAAAAGGAGAACTTTTAATGGATAAAATTTATACTTCCGCAATAATAGGCTGCGGCTCGCGCGGGTGGCTTTTCGGATTAAGAATGCGTGAGTTGCCGGAAAAATATAAAGTCGTAGCGGTTTGCGATATCGACGATACCGTTCGGGAGAACGTAAAAAAAGAGTGGAATCTTTCGGATGACAGCGTTTTTGCCGATGAAAACGTTTTTTTTAAGAAAAAAAGGGCGGACGTTTTAGTAATCGCAACACAAGACAGAGATCACGTCCGTATGTGCATCAGAGCAATGGAACTCGGATATGATATTTTGATGGAAAAACCCATTTCCCCTGTAAGAGAAGAAATAGACGCTCTTCTTGCGGCAAACAAAAAGTATAATAGAAAAATAGTAGTTTGTCACGTTTTAAGATACGCTCCCGCTTATATTAAGATAAGAGAGGTTATTAACGGCGGTGACATCGGTAATTTAGTACATATAGAAAATATCGAACAAGTCGATTACTGGCATCACGCGCATAGTTTTGTTCGAGGCAACTGGCGCAATGAGGGGCTGTCTTCGCCTATGATAATGCAAAAATCGTGCCACGATTTCGATATGCTACAATATTTGATCGGCTCAAGGTGCGAAACGGTATATTCGACAGGAAGAACCGCGTTTTTTAAAAAACAGAATCAGCCGGAAGGCGCTGCCGATCGGTGCAAGGACTGCAAATTTATAAAAACCTGTCCGTATAGTGCAGAACGCATATATATCGAGCGTTGGAAAGCCGAAAATTGCCCTCAATGGGAATGGCCTTACAATGTGGTAAGTTTAAAAATGCCTAACACCGAGGATAATATAAGAACGGCTTATGAAAAAGGACAGTACGGCAGATGCGTATTCGCTTGCGATAATGACGTCGTGGACAATCAACAAGTCGTTATGACTTTTGAAAACGGAGTAACCGCTTGTCATACGATGAGCGCGTTTACCGACAGAATGGGCAGACGAATGAAGATACACGGTACTTTGGGCGAAATAGAATTGTTAGAAGATATAGACACATTAAATATTTATAGGTTTGGCAAAGAAAAAGAATCTATCAGGGTATCCTCGTTAAGAAAAGATACCGACAGTATGGCGCACGGCGGCGGAGACTCAAGAATAGTTAAAACCTTTTACGACGTACTGGAAGACAAATCTCAGGGGTCGACAACGCTTGAAAAATCCGTTGAAAGTCATTTGATGGCTTTTGCTGCCGAAAAATCAAGACACACTGACACTATTGTCAAGGTGCACGAAAAATAAAATAAAAAAGGTGTTTTTATGGCTATTCAGACAGTTTGTGGTATAATAAAAAAAGAAAGCGCGGGGATAACCTCGCCACACGAACATATTTTTATTGAACTTTCTCCGTTTTTTGACGAACATTTTGTAAAAGATTGCCCAAATCCCGCAACGGCAAAAGTTACTATGGATAAACTCGGTATTTTATACAGAGATCCTTACGCGATAAGAGACGATTTAGTAATCGATGATTTTAAGACACAAAAAAAAGAAATAAGTCGTTTTAAAACCGCCGGAGGGCAAACCATTGTTGACGCGACGATGCCCGGTATCGGCAGAAATCCGCGTCTTCTTAAAAAAATTTCCGAACAAACCGGCGTAAACGTTGTTATGGGAACGGGTTTTTACGTTTATTCTTCTCATCCGCAAGAGATGAAAAATATGACGGAAAACGAAATTGCCGAACTGATGGTTAAGGAAATTCAGGAAGGTGTAGGCGATACGGGAATAAAGGCGGGAATTATAGGTGAGATCGGTATAAGCGAAATTTTTAACGAGGAGGAAAGACGGGTATTAAGGGCTTCCGCAGTTGCGCATAAAAAGACGGGAACTAGCGTTTTGGTACATATCAACCCGTGGACGACTAACGGCATCGAAGCGGCAAAAATTTTACTCGATGCGGGAGTCGATCCTAAAAAAATTACCATTTCTCATGTTGACGTTGAAAATAACGTTGAGTATATAAGCGAACTTTTAAGGTTTGGCGTTTATGTCGAATTCGATAATTTCGGTAAAGAATATTACGTTAATCGCGAAGTCAGAAATTCGGGATACGGGCTTTTCGTCAACGACGTTCAGAGAGTAAAGTGCTTAAAGCGATTTATTGACGAAGGATATAAAAAACAGATTTTATGCAGTTGCGACGTATGCCTTAAAATTTGTTTACGGAAATACGGCGGTTGGGGGTATGATCACGTTTTGACAAACATCGTTCCGATGATGGAAGACGAAGGCATAAGCAAAGAAGATATTGCGCTTATTCTCAAAGAAAACCCGACAGAATTTATCGATAACAGGAAGTTAGATTAAAATGATTAGAATACCGGACAGTGAATTTTTACAAAGAGTTGAAAAAGTACAACGAATAATGGAAAGGAAAGGCTATGATTTCATATTATGTTACGGAAACGAAGCCGAACCGCAGTTTGTAAGATACTTTAGCGATTATTGGCCGTCTTTTGAAACGGCAGGCGTGATTATTGCAAGACAAGGACCGGCAAAGCTTTTAATAGGGCCTGAAAGCTATACTTATGCTAAAGACAGATCAAGAATAAAAGATATCAGACAATTAAAAGCGTTCAGGGAATCTTCCGAACCCGAATATCCCGGCAAGCCGTTGGGTACTTTTACAGACGTTATTCACGACTGCGTGGGCAAAGCGAAAGTTAAAAAATTCGGCGTTGCGGGGTTGCCTTTAATGACCGTCGGCGTTTATAACGCTCTCCGCGAGAGTTTAAAGGAATACGGAGAAGTTGAAATAACAAAGGCAGACGACCTTGTTTCTTCTATAAGAATGATTAAGACAGAAAACGAACTTAACTGTATGCGAAAGGCTGCCGAAATAACGAAAAATACTATGGATTACGTTATTGAAAACGTAAAAGTCGGTATGACGGAAACACAGGTTGTCGGACTGGCTTTGGGCAAAATGCACGAGCTCGGTGCGGAAAGGGAGAGTTATCCTCTTTGGGTTCTGACAGGAGACGGTTCTGATCAGG
>CAKRAY010000156.1 GCA_934296355.1 uncultured Clostridia bacterium | reverse complement strand
GATATAATCAATATTTATTCGATTCGGCAGTCGGCACCAATATGGCGACCGCTACGTTCACGATTTTAGGCGACACGGCGGCGATAGGCTTATCTAACGTTTACGTCGTAGCCGAAGATAACTGCGGTAATCTGAGCGCGGGATTCGACAGTTCTATAAACAAATCGAGCAGTTCGACTAAATTAAATACGAAAATAGACGGCAACGGCAAACTTACCAATCCCGACGGCACGGTTTGGGACGCCGCGCCCAAGTTAAAGTCAAACGGTTGGGCGGGAAGTTGGGCGCTTCGTCCTTATACGGGATATAAGGGCAGTACCGCGATATATCGCGACACTTATAAACCGGAAATAGTTATTTACGACGCCACGAATCAAGCGACGATAGATCAGGTTACTAACGGCATTAACGCCGGCAATCTTACGGCGGCGTTTAGCGGCGTTACTATTTTCGCTACGACGAGCATTTACGTCGATTCGTCTAACGGCGCGAACACCGGACACCTCGGCAACGCTTACGTCTTACCTATCGGACGGAGCGACGTAAAAATCGGTATAGTAATACTGCACGGCGCTTCGGGCGGCACGTTGAAGCAAAAAGCGGACGGCGGCACGGAAACAAACGTTCAGAACGTCGGTAAATCGACTTCGGGAACGAAGATTTCCCTCGCCAAGAGCCTCGACGGCACAAGAAGTATTCTCTCCGATTCGCAAAAGCCGAAGATTTATAATTCAAACGGTTGTGTAGAATATTTACTTTCCGAATCGCTTGCGGAAACGAATACCATAGCGTCTTACGGCGTAACGCACTTCACGAGACTCTTCAATAAAGAGGGCGTCGTTAATTACGAATTCTTCTTTGAAACCAATTCTCAAGCGTCGAGCGCTAAAAAACGTTCCGAATCGGTGCAAATAGTCACGCAAATCGACAGAACGCCCCCGACGGTTACGCTCGAACATTTCTCGAACGCGCAAAACGCATACGTTTATAACGCCGCGAACTGCTTTACCGTGGACGGAATGTTGAAAGGACAAACCGGTCAAAGCGATAATTGGTTCGACGCTACGGGAATGAGTTTGTACGCCATTTTCTCGGTAAACGAGAGCGCGCAGTTCATATCTGCCCCCAATGCGTATTTGATGAGCAGCAGTTCGGGTAAGAGAGCGGCGATAGCGAGCGTACAAAACAACGTTATGCAATACGGCGCGGCGATTGTCACGAGAAGCGGTAACAATACCGTCTCCGCCGTCAAGAGCGTAAAGGACGCAAACGGCAACCTTAATTACCGTACGGTGGATAAGACGAGCAATAAGCCTACCTACACGAACCCGATAGACGGAACGCAGTACGGAAATTATTCGCAAGCGAGTAAGGCTTCCGGCGTGTTCTGGGCGTACTCGTACACGGGTAAAAACAACAAAACGTATCAAGGCGTTAATTACGAAGATTTATACGCTACCGAATCGGGCGGAAGATTCTACTACGCTTTGAAAGTCTATAACATAGACGAATTAGGCATAAGCAGGAGCGATATAAAGAAATCCGTCGACGCCGACGAAAAAACTTGGTTAAGATACGGCGTTTGCGCGTCCGACCTTGCCGGCAACGTAGGTACTTGCGCGGTAGCCAAGGTAAAGACTTCGTTTAACGCCGACAGTTCCACGCGACTTCGCTTCTTTATCGAACCGATAAAATCGGAAATAAGCGACGTTACTTTATATACCGTACCCGGAAGTTACGATTATACAAGCGGTAACGTGGGTAAGGACTTCGCGCCGGTCGGCGGAACTATTTACTATAAGAAAGGCTACGCGAATAACGTAATGTCCAATTTGAAGCAAAAAGGTTGGACGAAGGACCAAATCATTTTCGTCGCCACCCATACTTCGGGATTCAGTCCCACCACGTTCAAATACGACACGGTAGCGACGGCGTATAATAATTCCAATTCGGCGACCAGTCCGCTGACGAGGTTCAATAAGGAAAAAATTACCTTAACCAACGTGAGAGACGTGTCGAATAACGACGGCGACGCGCACTGGATCGCTTTCGAAGTGCAAAAGCAACGCGACATACAAGTAGGTATCGCGCTCTTTAACGGCGCGACTAAGGAAAGTTATACTTTCTTCGGTATGGCTAAAGCGACGAGCGACTACTTCGTCGTCAAACAAGACGCTATCGCGCCGAGATTGAGGAAAGTCTTCTTCGCGACCGAACCGAGCGTAAGCGACGTGGCGGATTCGAGATGCCTGCTTGCTTACGACGCGCAACTGGACAATAAGGGCAATTACACGTTTACTCTCGACGAAGCCAACAGTCACAGCTGGAATACGGCGGACGGACTCGCTTGGACTAAGGAAGACGTTTACGTTTACTTCTTAATATCCGACGAAGGTTCGGGTATCAGAAAAGACGACGGCGGCTTGGTTAAGATAGTCGATACCAACGACGTATTCAATTATAAGGAGTACAACGGCAGAGATAAAGAAACGGGCGACTTCTTGTACTGTTCGATATACAATTACGGTTATAGGACGAGAAACGACAGTAACAAGAACCCGATATACAATATTTATATAAAGGATAACGTAGGCAACGTTACCGAGTTAAGATTCGGCGGCGAAGGAAAATTCCCGGTAATAGACGACGTTCAGCCTACCTTAGAATTGGTATCCACCGACCCCGCCAACACTAAAATGGACGGAGACAGAGTAAAACTCGTCGGCGAAGCGATTAGATACGAACAGTTCAAACTGAAATATAAGTACACGACCGGTATTTCCGGATGGCATATTTATTACAGACTGAGAACGTACGGCGAAGATTATAACGACGACGTGTTGTCGGTGTGGACTAAAGGCTATCTCCCGTACGGCTACGACCTTGCGGCGAACGGCTGGGGCAGTTTCATAGGCGCGGCGAATAAAGCGGTGTTCACTCCGGGTAAATGTTCGGAAAACGGCAATATTTTCGACGACTTGTTAGACCCCGCCAAGAAAGCCGCGGCAAAGAGGAAAATCGACGCGTACGAAAATAAAGACCTCGTTGATAAGGACGCGGAAGTCGTCATGGCAATCAATTCGATTAAAAACCGCTTAGACTTCATCATCGTCAGCGGTACGGGCGCGTATTTCGTCATCGAAGCGGGCGACTTGTTTATCGATACCGAAGCGCCTACCGTTTACGCGGGCGGCACCATATTCGGAGTAACCGAAGATACGACTTATCCGAGCGTAACCGAAATCGACTACAACTCCATTCAAAAGATATGGTCGGAGAAGGTAGACGATTATTACACCGACGGTAACGTTTACGTTTACTACTCGATAGCCGACGGCGCGAGCGGCGTTAACGACGCTTCCGTTATTTATAATAAGGATAGACTGTTGCAAAAAGTTATCGTAAAGGGCGTTCCCGTATGCGCAATCGACGGCGTAGCCACCGAAGTGAGATACTTTAACGGAACGGACTATAAAGTCACGGTCGTAGACAACAGATATTATATCAACGGCTACAAGACGAGATTGCAAACGGTAAGCGGCGCGGCGAACAAGGTTTCCGCCACGACTGCGGACATAACGTATTACAGATTGCTTATCGACGCGCATAAAGACGCGCTTTCGGGCATTACCATTGCCGTATCCGATATTTCGGGCAACGAAGTTTTGGCAAAAGACAAGCCCGTATAC
>CAKRAY010000155.1 GCA_934296355.1 uncultured Clostridia bacterium | reverse complement strand
CATTGCGCCTACGGCGGGCATGCTTTCATAACCAAAGGTTTGCATAACGTACCCGGCAAGCACGTTACCTTTCAATGCGTTTCGAACTGTGGACGGAGCAAGGAAAAGTCCTTCATAAAAATATAAATAGCCGTTCAAATAAGAACCTACCTCCAATCCGAGCGACGGAGCAGTTAAACGATAGGAGATTTGCTCTATAAGAGCGTTTTTACCCGAAATATAGCCGCCAGTAGGCGCCAAACCTCCTCCGATATTCTTTATAAGCGATCCGACTACCACGTCTGCGCCCACATCCGTAGGCTCATTTTTTTCTACAAACTCACCGTAACAGTTATCAACCATTGCAATTATGTTCGAATCGATTGACTTGACGAAAGAAATTACCTCGCCTATTTCTTCTACAGTTAACGCCTCGCGCCAAGCATAGCCTTTACTACGCTGTATAAACACGAGTTTAATTCTATTGCTTTCTAAAACTCTACGTATCGAATCATAATCAAACTTACCGGCATCGGTCAGTTCAACTTGCTTATAATTAATTCCGAAATCACGCAAAGAGCCGTTTCCCGTGCCGTTAATGACGTCGTCGAGAGTATCGTACGGTTTTCCCGCAATACTAACCATAACGTCCCCGGGGCGCAATAATCCGAAGAGAGCAAGCGTTAATGCATGGGTTCCGTTAGCAATTAAAGGAGAGACTATACTTGCTTCGGTATGGAAGACATCGCTAAAAACCTTATTTAACGTATCCCTGCCGATATCGTCATATCCGTATCCGCTCGACGGGTTAAAATGCATAGCGCTTACACGATTTTTTTTGAAAGCGTCAAGAACTTTTTTTTGATTATATAACGCAATTTCGTCGAGTTTATCAAACTCGTTTTTTGCCATGATCTCGCATTTTCTGATTAGTTGTTCACTGTAATTCATTGTAAATTAAAACAATATTGTAGTTATTTATTGATAAAATTATAATAGTCCGTGCAAATATTGTTTATATTCTCCTCTTTTTTATTAAAATCAAGCCAAACGCAAGATTTGTTAGAATTAAACCATGTTTCTTGTCGTTTCGCATAATTTCTGCTGTGTTGTTTTATATTTATTTTTAATATTTCTTCATCTATATTTCCGGTCAAATATTCTTTGAATTCCTTATAGCCTATTGCTTGCATGCTTTGGCAATCAAATGTAACGCCGTGTTCTTTTAATAAAGAAGACACCTCTTTTTCAAGTCCGGAATCGAACATTTTATCGACTCGCGCATCTATTCTTTCGTACAGAACGTCGCGAGGAATACGATTGGCATACATAATATGCGGGACGCAAGTTTCTTTATCGTGTTTATCGCAAATAGATTTCCCGGTTAACGTGAATACCTCAATCGCTCGCATTACCCTCTTCACATTGTTTTTATGAATTTGCGAAGCGGCGAAAGCGTCGGTCGATTTTAATTTTTCGTATAAGTAATCGCTGCCGTATTTCTCGTATTCTTGTCTTAGGCTATCTCTTAATGCGGCGTCGTATGGCGATGCGTTATATTCATATATGAGTCCGTTTATATATAAACCGGTACCGCCGACGACTATCGGAGTTTTCCCGCGTTTTTTTATGTCGTCAATTATTACTTTGGCTTGTTCGCAGTACATTGCCGCGCTGTATTGTTCATACGGTTCGACAATGTTAAGCATGTAATGCTTTACCCCGCGCATCTCATCGCGCGATATCTTGGCTGTGCCGATATTCATGCGCTTATAAATTTGCATGGAATCGGCGCTAACTACTTCGCCGTTAAGTCTTAAAGCCAATTCTACCGCTAAATCCGATTTGCCGCTTGCGGTCGTTCCGCCGATAATAATCATCAAACAATCCTCTTAAATAGTTTTTCGATTGTTTTTTTATCGATTTTTACAACCGTAGGCCGCCCATGCGGACATTGCAAAGGTATATTATTATCCAAAAAGTAATTCATTACATAATCTATTTGGTCTTCATCCAATCGTTCACCGCCTTTTATCGCGCTTTTGCACGCAAGCGTTGCAAATTTTTCTTTTACCGGTTTTAGATCGCCTAAAAGGGTTAAATCGCAAATATTTGCCGCAATCGAATGAATAAAATCGTCAATATCTATTTTTACCAACAAACAAGGAACCGAGTACACTTCTATTCTGCCGTCGAAAACCTTATTCTTAAATCCGAGCCAACGAAGCCTATCGCTAAACTTAGTTAACGCCTCTCTCTCGTCTTCTCCTATTTGCACTTCATACGGTAATAATAAGTCTTGAATTTCCAAACTATCGTTCAAATCCGCAATAAAATTATCGTAAAGTATCCTTTCGTGAGTGGCATGTTGATCGATAAGAAATAAAGAATCGCCTCTCTCGGCAATTAAATAAGTATTGAATATTTGCCCGCAAACGCTAAATCTCGGTCTAGATGGGTCGTATTCGTCTTCAGAGGTGGGCGTTAAAAGTCCCGCGCGCTCGGCTTCGGGATCAAACTCTTCTTCGTCGTCGTCACGATATGCGGGTGTAAACTTATCGCCCACTTCTAAATCTCCGGCGTAAGGATTAACTTCTAATTGAGCCTGACCCTCGGGAGTCATTCTACCATATAAATAATCGTCATAGTTAAATTCCTTTTTTTTGATTTGCGGAAATTGCCCCACTTCCGAGCCTGTAGGCTCTTTTGGCTTAAAAATATTCACAATCTCGTTAAATTCTTCTAATGTTAACCTATCTTCTCCGCCGCGTTTTAACGGAATGGCGGCCTTTCGTTCTTCTTCGCGTTTCTTCTCTTCGATAGCCGCTTGAATAATATCTTTCGTTTCTTCGATACTCTCTTTTTGACTCTCGGAAAGATTCATTTCTTCCAAGAGATTCTTATGTATCATTTCTTCGTCTTTTTCTATCGCGTTTTTCACCGCTGTGTAAACTAAACCGTTTAACAGTTTTCTTTCCGCAAATCGCACTTCGCGCTTATTGGGATGCACGTTAACGTCGACTAGCTCGAACGGCATAACTATATCTATAACCGCAATGGGAAACGTTCTTTTCATTAATCTTTCGCCGTAAGCGTTCTGAATAACCGAGGATAATGTGTCGTCCTCAAAAATTCTTCCGTTTACGATAAAAGTCTGTTTCTTTTTGTTGCCCACTACGGCATTTGTCGCGGGTCTTGCGATATAACCCGTGATTTTATGGTGTTTTTCTTCAAAAGAAACGCTAATCAAATTTTCGGCAACGTCGTCTCCGAACACCGAATAGACCGTATCGAGTAAGCCGGTGCCTTCGTTTTGCGATTTTAATTCTCCGTCAACGCTATATTCGAAGGAAATATGTGGGTTCGACAACATAAAATCGTTGATTAAACGAGTTACGTTTGCCTCTTCTCCCTTAGGCGTTTTCAAAAACTTAAATCGCGCGGGCGTATTATAGAACAATGAAGACACGTTAATGCTTGTGCCTACGCTTAAAGCGCAATCGCCCTTATCGACAACCTCTCCGCCCTTGACGGTAATATATTTTGCTTCGTCGCTTTTATAAAAACGACTTCTTATTTCCACTTCCGCAACTTCGACGATACTTGCCAGCGCTTCGCCTCTAAAACCGAGCGTCGATATGCTTTCTAGATCTTCCGCCTCGAAAATCTTACTCGTAGCATGCGGTTGTATCGCCATATATAAATCGTCTTCTTCTATAC
>CAKRAY010000154.1 GCA_934296355.1 uncultured Clostridia bacterium | reverse complement strand
CCGTATGCTCCGCCCTTTGCAACGTCTCCGTCGCGGGCGTGACGGTTTCTTCAAGAGTGGTCGTAGTTTCTTCTTCTATTCTACTCATTTGTCACTCTCCTATTTGCCAAGTTTAACTCGCGGGTCGACTATCGAATACATAATATCCGATAGAAGCGTACCTATTACGGTAAGTATCGCGAGGAACATATTGTAACCCATTATGAACGGTATATCGCCGTCTTTAAGGGCTTTGTATGCTAAGTTACCTATACCGTCGATTGCGAAAACTTGCTCGGTAATCATCATTCCTCCGAACAACGAAGGCAAGATTCCCGCGAGCAAGGTCGCAAGAGGTATAAGCGTGTTTCTGAACGCATGTTTGTATATAACCGTTTTTTCCGACAAACCTTTCGCTCTCGCCGTACGGATATAGTCGGCGTTAAGCACTTCCAGCGTGTTCGTTCTCGTATAACGCATAAGTCCGCCAAGCGAAAGGATAACGCTTACGAAAATCGGTAAAACCAAGTGTTTCGCCATGCTGCCGACTTTCGCCATCGTTCCCGCAAACGTCGCCGGGTACGTACCTGCGTCCACAAGACCGGACGTGGGCAGCCAGCCTAAGTCTACCGCGAACACTTTAACCATAATCGCCGCGAAGAAGTACGTCGGTAAAGACAAACCTATCATAGTGAATATGGTTACCAGATAATCTCGCGCCGAGTATTGGTGCGTCGCCGAAGAAATACCCAAAGGAATGGCTATCAAAAACTGCAATATCGTGGCAACCAACGCTATCGCGAAAGATATCCACATATTTTCGCCGATAACTTGCGCAACGGGCTTTTCGTACTTAAAACTCGTGCCAAGGTCGCCCTTGATCATGTTGCCTACCCAAGTGAAATAGCCTTGTAAAATAGTTCCCAGTCTTTCCCAAAAAGAGAAAACTTTATAACCCGTTTTCGTTTCGGTTTCCGTACCGTTTACGTTAAAAATCACGCTTTCCGCGTCGCTTTTTCCGCTAAAAGTGCCCGAATAAACGACTTTTTCTATTTTTACATGCGTAACTTTGTCTTTGCCGTTTTCGTCTTTCTGAACGCTTTCTTTGAATTCCGCTTTAACTACGTTGAAAACGTAAGCGTTGCCGTCGTCTTTAAGAAGTTCCAAGCGGTCGTTGCCGTTTTTATAATCTCCGATTAAGAAGTCGGTATAAACGTTATCCGCTTCCACGGAGGTATCGTGAGCGTTCTTTTTTACGTCGCGAGAGTAACTCACTCCGTCAAAGGTAATCGTTATCTCCGCCTCCGGGCTGTATAGACCGTAGAGTTTCTTGAAATCGTCTATATCCTGTTGCGTCATACTGCCTTGTTGTAATTGCGAACTGTACTTAACGTCTATGTAGTCGGTAGGCATAAGCCTGACTAACGTATAGATGATTACCGATACGCCAAGCAGTATTACTATGGATATTAGTATTCTTTTTACTATATACTTAAACATTGTCCGTAATATCACCGTTTGCGCGTGCGTGTAACGCGCCCGCGCAAATCACTTTTTATCCTTATAATAATATATATTTTTTATTTTTATTTTTCTTGGTTGAGAGAGATGTTGTATATGTCGCTCGTAAGTCCCTTGTAAGGAGAAAGTTCCGAATCGGGAGTCAACGTGCTTGCGTCGATTTTATCTACGTTATACGCGAAGAGGTCGTCTCTCTGATAGGTAGGCAATTCGATGGCGAGTTGCATTACTATGTCGAGCGCTTTCGAGTAGATGGTCGCTCTCAAATCCTGATCCTCGGTTTCACGTCCTTTTTCGATGAGTTCGGAAAGTTCGTCGATTAACGCGTTCTCTCTGTCGTACTTGCCGCCGACGTTAGCCTTGATTTGCTTGTAACCCCAGTTGAGTACGCTCGTAGCGGTAGAATCCTTATGATATACCTGATACATATCCGGGTCGATCGTCGAACCCCACGCCGCAGCCCATACGGTAAGGTCGCCGCTCGCTAACTTTTTAAGCGCGTTGGAATCGGTGGTTACGTTGATTTGGAAACCGATTTTGTTAAGAATTTCACTCGCATGTTTCATTGCCCAGTAACCGGGGTGGTCGGTGGTTTCGCCCGCAATCGTGAAGGTGTACTTTAATACGTTATTGCCTTTTTGATATATTCCGCTTGCATTTTCGCTGTAACCCGCTTCTTCGATAAGTCCGAGTAAGAATTCTCTTTGCTCTTCCTTACTGAGAGTTTCGCCCGCGGTTTTACCGGTGGACTCTACGAAATCTCTGTACGCGGGGTTAACTACGCTTAAGTCTGCGGGAATCTTGCCCGCGATGTAGGGATAGTAAGGCGTGCAGCCCTTCGGATACGCCCAACTTGCCATCGACATCGAACGGTTGATTGCCGAAGCGGTGGTTTGATAATAGTCTACGCACTCTTGCGTGTTGATACAGTGCATTATTACTTGACGGATTTCCATATCCGGTACTTTACCCGCGTTGATTCCGATATATCCGTAACCTGCGGTCTTAACCGATTTATTGGCGATACCGTTTTGCTTTTCTCCGTCTAATTGCTTGATAATTTCGGGCTTAGCGTTAGGTTCCGCAAAGTCGATTTCTTTGTTAAGCAAAGCGTTGATGATTTGGGTCGTGCCGACTACTTTGTATTGAACTTTCTTAATTTTGGGCGCGCCCATTACATAGTAGGGATTCGCTTCGTAGTAAACGATACCTTTGTCGTAGAAGTCGCCGGAAGTTACGTTTTCGGTGCCGCCGCTCGACTTGCTCGCAACGTACGGACCCGCGCCTACGGGTACGCCGATTTTCGCGGGACTCTTTACTACGCTTGTCATAAAGGTTTGCGACGCGTATTCTACGCCGAAGTGTTCTTTATAATCGAACGCCGCAATGCGTTCCGCGTCCGAATAGTAGTACATGGGCGCGACCGAGAACGCGAAGTTCCAAATCGCCTTGGGGTCAACCTTGTTGATGGTGATTTTCAAAACTTCGTTACCCGAAGAAACTTGATTTCTGCTCGCGTCGGTGTACGCGGGAACGTCGTAAGTAACGCCGTTTACCTTTACGGATTCTTCCATATTGGCAAATTCGATACCCGAAATGTTCTTGATTTCGCTACCGTGTTCTTGGAAGTAAAGTTCCATCTCCAAGTTGACGAGGTATTCGTTAAGCGTAACCGCGGTGTTCCAGTATGTAAGAACTTCGGTAATAGCGGACGGAATTTTGCCGTTGTAAACGGTATCGATAGCTTTTTCCTTGGTCCAGGTCTTTAAGTCCTTTTCGTCTCCCGCAGAGGTAAGCATAGATTCGAGTTTACCCTCTTTCTTGTTCCAAGTGATATATCCTTCGTTGTAAAGGAACACTTCTACGTCGGTAGTGAACAAGCCTTTGTATTCTTTGCCCGCTTTGTCTACGAAAATCATATCTTGATAAGAATCGACCGAGTTAGAGTAGTCGCTTTCCAATTCTTCGCGGAAAAGTTCGAGCGTTTTATCGTAGTCGGCTAAAAGTTTCGCCTTCATATCGGCGGAAACTTCGTAACTTTCGAGATAACGTCTCAAATCCTTGTCGGTGCTAAGCGTTCCGTCGTTCTTATGCTTTTTCTCGATAGTTTCGCAAGCGGAAATCAAAGTGGAAGTACGGCTTTCGGCAGCCAACATGAATTGCTTTTTGAAACTCTCTTGTTCTTGCGTGCTTTTCGCTTGAGTACGATATTCTTTAAGTCCGACGATATCGGTAGAGTACATCGTTGCCGAACCGGTATATACG
>CAKRAY010000153.1 GCA_934296355.1 uncultured Clostridia bacterium | reverse complement strand
ACTTATTTATAGAGGAATAGAAAAGGTTATTAGCGGCGGCTATCCTATGACTACAAATAATAGAATGGAGCTCTTTGCTATTATAAACGCCTTAATGCAACTAAAAGAACCTTGCGACGTTACTCTTTATAGCGATAGCGCATATTCGCTTGACCCGTTCTTCAAAGATTGGATAACAAAATGGCAAAATCAAAATTGGAAAACTTTATCCGGCGAAGCGGTAAAAAACGTCGATTTGTGGAAAGCATTATTAATCGAAGTCAATAAGCACAAGGTCACATTCGTTAAAGTTAAGGGGCATAGCGACAACGTATACAATAATCGTTGCGACGAACTTGCTCGCGCGGAAATAAAACTTCTCGGAGAATAAATAGTTTCTTATTAAAAAAAACCGTTCGCTTTTAGCAAACGGTTTTTTTATTTAATGAATATCTTTACTTTTGAAAATAGTTTTCCGTTTTATAAAGAATGGAAAAAATCACGCCATAGAAGACCACTGCGCTACCGATAATTAACGGCGAATATACTATAGGGGAAGCAAGAGAAATACCGTTAAGTACGTTCGTAATCAGTGTAATTACCGTAATAACAAGGAATACGCCTACGCAACAAAGATTTAATAAGGGTAGTTTTACTATGTCTTTCTTTCTTGCGTCGGGACTCTTAAACCAGATTGCGGCGAATATCAGAGAAACTGCAAGCGATAAACCGCCTATTACGAATAAAATCTCATTTTTTACGGCAAATTGTTTTTTGCAAAGAAAAACAATGAGTAGGGTAATTATCGTATATAACGTCGTTAAAACAACGCTATCTCTCATTATCCTATTGAAAAAGACAAATCTTGTTTTTTTACGTCCGTTTTCACTCGTAACTTCTGAAGTTGTCATATTTAACGAATAACCTTCGTTTCTCAATGATGACTTGAACGACTCTATAGTATCGTTAGTCGATACGGTTACGGTAGAAGAGGGCGAAACTTCCGATTGTACGGTTGCCGCCGCTTCGGAAACACCATTTTTTACAGCCGTGGAATTCGCTACGTTTTTTGCCGTAGCGGTAGAAGCATTACTGTTGGCTACTCTCGTGTCTGAATTGTTGTTACCTGCGGAGTCGGCGCCACCTTCGAAAACGGGTTTAGTAATTCTCGTGAATACGGCTTTATAGTCGTTATTATATTTCCTAGCTTTCGGCTTCGGCGGCTCGGGTTGTCGGGGCGGTATAGGAGGCTCGTTATTTCCGGACAGAGGTTTAGCATTATTAGCACTAGGTTTTTGCGCCCCGGACGCGCTTTGAGTTTGCGTTGTGTTTACGAAGTCAATCGTAGGCGTAACAGTTTGCGCATTAGAAGTTGTTGCGGCTATCGGAGGAGTATCGTCGTCGACTTCATCGAAACGAGACGTTTCCTCGTCGCTAACGCCGGCATTTGCATCGTCCAAGGCGTTAGAGGCTTGTGAATTTCTCTTGGTTAAAGGTTTTAACACGGAAGCCGAATAGGGGACTTCGTCGCGATCCAGGTCAAAATCTTCGTCGGTAAGGAGATTATCGAGTAAAGTCCTTAAATAGACGTACTCCTTTTTATCTTGCTCCAAGAATTTTTTTCCCTCTTCGGTTAACGTATAGTAACGCCTTGTCGCGCCGTTACTCTCGTCGCCGCCGATATGGGAAACAACCAGCCCTTGCTCTTCGAGCCTTTTTAACGTGTTATAAATCGTAGAAAAAGTTTTTATCTTATAGTGACCTTTAGTTTTTGTCTGTATGTAATTAACAACGTCGTAACCGTAACCTTCACACTCTTTATCGTTTAGAGCGTTTAATACAAAAATATCAAATCTCGAACGGAACATTTTTGTATTTTCGGTTTCGGTAACTTTTACTTTATTTGTTGCCATTCAAAAATCACTCCTTTAATCATATCGATTTCTAAATAATTATAAGATTTTTTCCTATCGATGTCAAGAGTGTGAGTTATAATTTAGCGATATAATTATAGTTTTTTAAATATAATTTTGGCATATAAAAGTCGTTATTACTAAAAAATTGAAAAAATTTGACGAAAAATGTCAAATTCTAATCTTCGTCCGTATTATGTCCGAAATTGATTTTTTCCGACGCCTCTTTTTTTATATCTTCGCTGATAGCGGCGTAATGTTTCTTTGTGGTATTAATATCTTTATGACCGAGAACTTCGGCAACGACGTAAATATCTTTTGTCGCTCTATATAAAGCGGTGCCGAATGTAGAACGCAGTTTATGCGGGGAAATATTCTTTAGCGGCGTAACTAATTTGGTATATTTCTTTACTAAAATCTCTACAGCCCGAACAGTGATTCGTTTGTTTTGAAGCGATAAGAATAGAGCAGAAACGTCGTCGGGAGCGATATTCTTTTTAGATAATTGTTCTTCACGCGCTACGAGATATGCTTCCAAGGCGTCTTTAACTTCATCGTTAAAATAGAGTATGGAACGTTTTTCACCTTTACGCGTCACTAAAAAACTATTTTTTTTGAAATCTATGTCGCTAACATTCAAGCCGACGCATTCGCTTACACGAATACCGGTATTTAGAAGGAGAGTAATAATGGCGATATCGCGAACCTTAGTGTTTCTATTATTATAATTGTTTTGCATTAAGGATATAAAAGAAGAATCTTCGTCTAACACTTCGAAAACTTCGTTTACTTCGTCGTTTTCCAAACGAACTATCTCTTTTTCGCGCACCTTAGGAACTCTTACTTTAGTAGTAACATTTTCAGCAATCATATCGTGCGTATACAAATATTTGAAAAGCCCGCGAACCGCGCAAAACTTTCTTGCTTTTGTTTTATCCGAATTTGTTCTATAAGTATCCGTCGAAGCAGTATAATAGCCGTTAAGATAATCGAGATATCTCTCAATGTCGCGACTTTTAATATCGTTCATGTCGGATAGGGTAATATCGGTAATCGTTTTGCCTTGGAAAATACGAACTTCCGTTACTAAAAAATTAAAGAACGTTACTAAATCCGTTGCGTAATTATATCGAGATAAAACCGTAGTGGATGAGGAGATACCAACCATATAATCTTCACAGAAAAACGGCAACCCCGGTAGAATATCGTTACGAAGTTTTTCCAAATATCTTTTATCACGTTGTTCGGTGTAATCGCTCATACATATATGATAACACATGCAAAGAAAAAAAGAAAACTATTTTATAATATAACTCAAAAATTATAAAATTGAATTTTGATTTTATAAGAGAAAAAGACAAAAAACACGTCATTAGGAAAAAAAATTTTTTGTAAATATAAAAAATTTTGACCTTTATATCTTTTCGCAAAATACACATTTTGCGAAAAGATAGCCTTAGGGGAGTATATTTTAGGGGAATACGCATTACAAATTAACTTACTTATTGTAATTCAACGCGTTTTACCGTTAAAAACTCGTTCTTTGTCAACTTAATAATTTATATCGCGTTTATTGGCTAAATTTAATTATTTTAACATTTAGTTTTGTTAAAATATTCAATGATATCCATCAAAGCAAGTTTATAGTGTTCATAAGTCAATCCGCCTTGTAAATACGCGACAAAAGGCGGTCTTACTGCGCCGTCGGCGGTAAGTTCTAACGAAGCGCCTTGGACAAACGTTCCCGCAGCCATAACAACCTTATGGTTATAACCCGGCATATCCCACGGCTCCGGCACTACGAAACTGTCTACGGGCGATAAACACTGTATTGTTTGAATAAAAGATACCATTTCGTCTGCGGTGTCGAACTTTATACTTTTTATTATATCAGTGG
>CAKRAY010000152.1 GCA_934296355.1 uncultured Clostridia bacterium | reverse complement strand
GAGCCGACCGCAACGTTAAATTCATAATTATACTTGAACGGTACCGTCGCTTTAATAACGCCGTCGTAAACGTCCGCTCTATCTACTATGTTGCCGTTATTGCTCTTAAACTTACTTAAATCGATTATCAACTCGGGCAATACGTCCGTCGAAGTTACTCCCTCGGTAACAATATCAAACTTTTCGTCCCCGATAAAACCGGTAAGGAAGAAGTATATATTATCTAAATCGATTTCGCCGCTTGCGTTCCTATACACTTGAACAGGTATTCCGTAATTAGTCGCGAAATGAGAAAGTTCGCCGTTTTCGGTGTTAAGATACATAGTATAATCGACTATATTGTCGATATAATTATATCTTTTGTTAATATCCGCGACGATATGTACTTCTTTTGCCGAATCGTATTCGGGCATATACGTTCTTATCGCAACCGTAGTATAAATGTTTACGGTCGCGGGATGAACGATTATTCCCTCGTAAGTACCGGTATAACTCTTGTAGTTAGCGGATTCCTTAACGGTATAACTTATGGTGTATCTTCCTGCCATCATCATTTGTCTTACGTCGTTATTTAATACATCCCATACTCGGTTATAATAGGAATACTCGCCTTGGCAATAATCTATTTCGAAGCCTATAACCGAAACGTCGATATAGCTATCACCGTAACGAGAAACAAGGTCTTCTTGTTCCGGGTGGTTGTTCAAAAGAATAAACGACTCTCTATCGGAATTTTCTCCGACAAAGAAAACTTTGCCTAAATTAGCAACGCCGCTATATTTTAGGTAACGATTGACGCTTTCGTCCTCGTCCCTTATTTCGATTTTGTCGCCGTCTAAACTGAGTTTATCAATATATAAAGTAAATGTGTTCTTACTTGTATTCGGCGCAATAATATAGTTTCCGACGTAGAAACCTTTGTCGGGAGTTCCCTCTGCCGTAAAAGTATACGTTGTGTTAAGCGCAAGTATGTAATAGTCTTTCGCCGTTTGCGCCGCCGTGGCGTTTCTATCAACGTAGGTGCTTCCGTCGCGTAAATCCGTCCAATCGATCATATTGAGCGTGATTATACTTTGAAGCGAGCCGCCATACGCCTCATAAAAATTAAATAAGTCGCTGTCTTGCGAATAACCGTCTTGTTCCCATCCGACAAGTTTACCGGATAAAATTCCGTGTCCGATAGCGTCTTTTTGTACCGCGGACAGGAAAACGTATTTTCTCGGCTTCGCCTCGTCGTGAATATAGGGAAGATTACTATAATAGTAGAAACCGCTCTCATCGGGATTAATCGTATTATAGAAATAGTACATATCCGCATAATATGCGTAATTTTGCCAAAACTCATTTAAAGATACTTTTAACCGCGACGCTTCGGCAGAGGCAAAACCGTTTTGCTCATAATGTTGTTTTAACGTCATACCGTTCGCTTTCAAATCGGTATATTCCGCAAATCTAATTGCCACATAATTGTCCTCTCCATACTTACGCATGTAATCCGCTTCGGTAATGTTAGATTTTTCCGGATCTTCCAATATATCGATGTCGATAGTCAAATAGTCGATTCTTCCTTGGTCCGCATTATACTCGACGTAGTTGCCGTCGACAAGAATATACACCGTGTTATTCTCTATTTCGTAACTGCCCATTACTTTTTCCGAAGTTTGGTCCGAACCGCCTTTACCTTCGAAAGAGAAACTGAAGTTAATTCTTACGCTGTCGTTGCTCGCAAAATACGAATCGTATTTGATGTCGAAGATCGCCTCGATGGATTCTTCAAGGTCGCGAGTTAAAACGTCTTTGCCCTCGAAAGTCGTATTTAAGGAATCTTCCTTAGAAATAAACAGTTTTGCCTGAGCGGGGTTTCCGTTTTTATCGAAAACTTGCGCGTTTCCGTCGTAATATTTACGCGGATTGACTTCGGATACTTCCATCATAACTTTAACGGGTTCGACGTTAAACGTCGGTATAACCGTAGTCGAGGGCTTTATTTTTAATAAGACGTTGCCGCCTTTTTTCACTTGATAATAACCATTTAATTCTTCGCAATCTTCAATGGTATTATCCGTAAGTATTCTCTTTACGCTGAATAAAACGTGATAAGAACAAGGATTTCCTTCCGAATCGGTATCCTGCGAATACAATCTATCGGAAAACGGATGGAATTTATACATTTTGCCGTTCTCGTCCGTATAACCGTCTTTTCCCGAATAAGGTAGATTGGTAGGTTTGGCGAGTTGCATAATAATATAGACCGTATCCATATTCTTATGGTTATATTTTACATAATATTGCGAAACGTCGGAATTCGAAACGAAAACCAAACGCCAGGTTCTGCCGTTTACTTCTACCCTATACTCCTTAAAAAGACCGTCGTCCCCGGTAGCGCCGTTTGGCACCTCGTCGAGTTCCGATAATTTCATTGAAGAAAAGTCAATCTCGGTACTGTTTTGATATACACCGTATTGGGTAACGGACGGACCGTTTCCGTCTTCATCTAATTTAGTAAAGTCGGAATAATCAACGTTAATTGCGGGCGCAGAAATGTAGTATTCCCCGTTAATAATGTAACTTCTGAAAGCAATTCCGTTGGCGTTAGTCCATTCGGTAATGTCATTTGCCGTCGCTTGATCCTTGAATTTTTTTAACCATTCGTAGTCGAGAGACCTTCCACCCTCGGAATCGGAAAAACTCGTCCAATCTTCGTAATCGGTACCTAAATCGATATAATAATTCCTTGCTAAATAGTTCGATTCGAACCCTATATCGATATAAATTTGATTATACTTTTTAACTTCAAATCCGTTTAAGCGCGTTCCCGTATAATTAAACAGTTTTCTACTTAACGTTCCGTTGACGAACAATCCGTTATCGGGATCTTTAATATATTTAGTGAAATCTTGCTCATAACCGCCCATTTTCAACCATAACTCTTTAATTTCCGTTTCGGTCAAATCAGCAACGCTTCTTTCTTCGCCGTTCACTATAAGTTTCTTGAACTCGCAAAGTATGTTGGAGGCGTCGGTACCTATAACGTAGTATTCCGTGTCTTTGGCAAATGCGCCGGTTAAGAGTTTATACTCTTTCGTCGTCTCGTCGAAAGTATAATACCTTTGTTCTTCGTCGGTGGCACGATATAATAGATCCGACGGTTTTAGTTCGAGCGTGATCCATTGCGGAGGAACGTTTACTCGTACATATTGATTTTTCACGCCTTGGTAAAGTATTTCGTTGGAAATAAATCCAAGGGTCGCGCCGTTTTCGAGCGATTCTCCCATGTCCACGCGTATCGTCTTCTTGTCCACCGTAAACTTTTGCACGTAGCTCTGACCGTTGTATTCGAATTTTACAAAATCGAGCAACGTATACGATTTTATCATATTGCCGCTGGAGTCTTTTTCGTAAGACACGCCGTCCCAATAACTTATACTGTTTAACTTGGCGTTTATTTGTTCATCATCGATTTTCGGACGAATTCTACAATAGTAAACGCCGGCGTTTATTACGTTTTCAGAGTCACCCGATTGACCTATTTCAGTCAAAGAGGAAGCGTTGTAGAACCATGCGACGCGTAATTTGTCCGCAACGGTAATACCGGTATCCAACTGCGCGAACGTGCCAAAAAGTCCGCCTACGCCGTGTCCGGCAGATTCGTCGGCTGCGGTATCTCCGTTAAATAAAGGTGAGAAACCGTACGACGCCTTAAAATATTGAGTGGTCTTTTTTTGACTACGTCTATCGTGTCCGAAATCGAAATATTTATAATCGTCCGCAAGGCCCGCGTCGGTGTCGAAATTGGGGTTGTAT
>CAKRAY010000151.1 GCA_934296355.1 uncultured Clostridia bacterium | reverse complement strand
TCTATGAAAAATGGTCGACGAAATATGAGTTCGTTATAAAAGATACCGACGGACTAAGTAAATACGATACGGACGCATACGTAATCGTATTGCCTTCATACGTCGACTTCGATTACGGCAACGGCGATAGAGGCGTATATAGCGAAGTATATAGCGCGAAGCAGTCCGCGGGCTGGGCAGTAGAAACGTATTTTACGACCGATAAGACGAATTATGACTTATACGAAGATAAAAACGCCATAAAGTATTCTATTGAAAATGCGGACGGCTTGACCGATTTCAAAATGACCGCTTACGATAAATATAAAGCAAAAATGACGTATTCGATTTTTGATTCCGACGTCGTTAAATATTTCTATTTAGGCGATACGATCACTATGGTTTCCGATGAAATTATCGCGTTGCTCGATTACGTGTTTAACGGCGTTACGACCGATATTTCTCACGTGAATTCGTTTACTTACGTCGTTAATCCGATAGAAGTAGGTATAACAATAGCGGATGATTCCTACGAGTATAACGGCGCGGAAAGAGAATTAGCGATATCCGTAACCAATGTGTTGCAAGGCGAAGAAAATTCTTTCGACTACGTATTCGACATCGAAGCGAAGTTTAATATGTCCGAAAGTCTGTCCGAGTACTCCGATATTTCCTATAAAGAATTAAAGGGTAAACTTATAAATGCGGGCGATTTTACGGTAAAACTTAAATCGACCGGAAACGTAAACTATACGATTAAAAATAGCGTTTCCGCAAAAATAAAAGTTTTGCCGATAAATATTCCCATATACTTAAAACCGCTGAAAGACGCAAGCGGCAAGGTTTTGGGCGGCATAACCGGAAGCGACGGCTTGACGATAGAGGAATACTACAGAGCGGATACTATTGAAATAATCGATTTTACCGACTCGTTAAGAAACGACAATGAATCAAGCGATTTTATTTTCAGTAACAACGGCTACGGAATCGTGAAAAAATACTTTGACGAGAACGGAAACGCGATAACGATTGCCCTCGACGGTATGCCCGCCGTTAATCTGTATTGCGCGGACGAATACGGAAACTATCCTTTCAATGCTGGTAGGTACGATGTAAAGTATGCGCTTAGCACTGAGTTTAACAACTACGATATAATATTTGTTTATAAAAACTCCGATAACAAGTACGTTGTATGCGACGAATCGCATAAGTATAGTTTGCTCGTTGCGCCCAAAGAAGTAATGTTGGTAGGATATAACGAAAGAATAGCCGCTAAATATTACGACGGAGCGGAGGCTTCGATTTCCAAGTCCGCGCTTAACAGTTTGAGCGTAAACGACGATTACGAAAGCGATAGAATCGACCCGAGTAAGATAAAATTCGTTTTCACTCGTATTGCGGGAGAGGGTTCGAATTACATCTCGGACGGTAACGAGCGTTATACTCTCGTATCGGACGACGATTTAAGAAGCGTAGGCGAGTTTAAGGTAGAGGCGTTGTATAACGATAACTATTTGATACAATTTAACGAAAAGGGCGCGTATTCGATTAACGAATACGTCGACGGACAAAAAAGTACTTTCGGTAAATTTGTAATTAAACAAAAAGAAATACTTTTATCGCTTAACGATGTTTCGTCCTCAAAAATGAATAAAGAATACGACGGCTTCGGTTTAACGCATGTGGACAACGCTATGTTAAGCGGCACGTTCAGCGACTTGAATAAGTACGTTGTCGGCGGTAACGAAGTTTTGGAATCCGAACGTTCGTCGCTTCTTTACATGCTCGATACTAAGTATTACGCGAAAGATTATGACGCAACCGTTGTAACCGTCGACGATAATATGACGAATACGTACTCGTATACCGGTAGGCTTAACGGAGCGCAAAGCACTTACTACTATAACGTAGGGTATTATTGGTTTAATTTAAGAGGCGTTTTCGAAATGACCGACGGAACCTATAAGCGTTACGCCGATATCGACGAACAGTATTCTAACTGGTTGAGTTGGAACTATACTTATAGAATAAGTTTAAGTTCGACTACGGATATGCGTAATTGCGACGGTATTTACGAGATAACCGCGCGCGACGTATACTTTGTGTTCAATCCCGGCAGCGACGTTTTAACTCCGGGAAGCGCAGGCGTGCCGGAACTCACGGGCAAAGATTATAATTACAGCATTACTTATAGCGGCGAGTATTTCTATAGAGATAGATTAAAGAACGACATAAACGGAAAAGACGACGCTTCGTATGAAAACAACGGATACGGATTGCTTAATTACGGTATATACGCTTACGATATCGAAACTCAAAAGTTTATCAATATCGCTAAGTATAATCCTTCATCGTCTTCGTCCCAATATTACTTGGGTAACAGTAGCGTTTTACTCGGCAACTATGACTTTAGTAAGGGCTTAGTTGATTTAAGCGGCGATAATTTTATCTACGATACGACCAGTAGAGCGTTGAACGTAATTACCGACAATCTTACGGAAGAAAACTCCAATTTCCGCATTGCAAACGCTTCTAACGATAGATTGATAAGATTATCGGTAAAGCAATATGAAATAAAGATAAAGATAAAAGTATTGAATACGGATAAACTCGATTCAAGCGGTAATCCTACGGCGTCTTCTATATACGGAAAATCGGTTTCCGACAGCGCGTTACTGTTTATTATAGAAGTTGACGAATCTTCGCTTGACCCGAATGCGCCCGACGCATGCTTAGCGAGCGCGTCGAGAATTATCGACGAAGTTATCTATACGAGCGGTACAGGTAGGTTTGTAGTCGGCGATAACGGCGATTTTAGCGTAAGTTTCCGTTATTTGAATACTGAAAAAACGAATTACAACGGGACGGCGTATTATTGTACCGGTGGCGATTGGCTTGTAAGAATGCAAACCGTTACCGGCGCAAAATCGATACCCGCAGGCACTTATTACGTAAGCGGCACGGAGTTAGAAGGAAGTTACGCTAACAAGTATAAGTTTGTTATAGACGAAAATTCAGAGTTTAATATAGAAAAACAAGAAATTCGCTTAAAGTCGCTAGAAAGAACGTATTATTCCAATACGCCTAACGATTATAATTTCATTATCGGCGACGAGAACAATCCGGAAGCGTTGCGCGTCGTACAAGCGTTAAAAGATTATTTGGACGACAAAACGTCGATTGCCGCGTGCGTCGGTAAATATGAAACCGGGAATAATTACTTTGTAAGTATTCCGAAAAAAGCGATAAGAGATATTGAAGCAAGCAATACGAATTACGTTATTATCGTTGACGACGACTATGAACTAAACGCTTCGTCCACTAGCGCCGACTATTATTTGCCGTTAGAAATAACGAAGAGAACGATTACCGTCGATTTTATCGTTACCGATGACGTTGAATACGGAGATAGAATAGAAATTAACGGCACCACATATAGCGGTTTCCCGTCGTTCAAACCCGACGATCCCGATTATGCGCAATCCATATTGTATAGAAACGAACTTACGAATCGTTTTGAAAACGGCGACAACGGCAAAGGATACGCGGCAATCATTAACTTGCAAGCAATCATAAACGAAATCGCAACTTCTGCCGTAAACAGTTATAAAATGCCCATAAGCAGACAAGACGGTAGCGGCGAATACCTTTATTTAGTAGTGCCTAACGACCAAGTCGTTACTTTCGACAACTATAGAATCGAATGGGGCAACCTGGTATATAAGGTAGTAAAGAAAAAGATTAGTCTTAAAATGGAAGCGAACGCGCGTTACCATATCGACCCGAACAGTAGCGGCAATACCGAGACGGATTATTTCAGCGCGCTTTGGA
>CAKRAY010000150.1 GCA_934296355.1 uncultured Clostridia bacterium | reverse complement strand
ATAAAACTCCATCAAATCTTTTTCTTCTATGATAGCATGTCGGCGTAAACGAAGTCAAATTTTATTCTTTGCAAATTGTTGTTTCTACGTCTATTCAACCCTTTATAAACGAATCGACGTACAAATTGCCGCTAATTACTTGTATGGTAATTTTATGATTTCCGCCCGACAGGTAGTCGTTAAAGTAAGCAAGAGTTTTTTCATCGCTTTTACTTAACGAAACTTCGCTTTCTTTGCCGTCCAACGTAATCTTAATAACACAATCTTCTTTTTGGCGAACGTAAAGTCCTAATCTTTCGCCGTTAAACTCATATTCGACAATTCCGCTACCATAGATAAGTTTTCCGAAAGAACTTATAGTTCTCGACTCTCGAAACTCTTTATTTCCGCTTTTATAGTAAGTTGCGCTATGCGGCGAGTATTCTTTACCGTCAAACGTATAACCGAATTCTATAGATGAGATCGTCACGTATTTATTACCGGGAATGGCCGATTTGGTGTCCGTTACCGTAAGTTTGTAATACCTAAATTCGGTTGAATTAAAATTACCCATTACGGTATTACCTATCAAAGCAAGGTCGGTAAACACCCCCACCGTATACCAGTCGGAGCCGTTCAACGAACCGTGAACGGTAAACGTACACGGCAAATTATACTGCCCTGTTTTTCTTGATACGATTTTTATATTATTGACTTTTATCGTTTTCCCGACGTCGGCGGTAAGAATAAACGGATTATTCTCGCTTACAAAGTTATTGCGTTCGTTATGGTAAAAAGTATTCTGGTTTCCGTCGAAAATGTTCTCTACGTTTTCGTTCTCGCTCCAACTCGACATATTAACTTCGACAAGCGTATGTTCCTTGCTCGTAGTAGCGTAAATGTTGCCGACCGCGTACTCTCTGATGTATTTTGCGGGTAAAACAAAATCTTCGTCGCTTATTATCGCATCGTAACGATAAAGGCACGATGAAGGTACGGTTTTCATTACGGGATTTTCCGAAGATAAATTCGCTATGCCGATCTCGGTAAAAGCGTCTGCGTAATGCTTTGAAAGAGTTATTTCCTTAAAATACAACAAATCTCCTTTTTTTAATTCCCGCGTTACGACATGCTCGCCGGAAAGCGAGAACCCGCCGTGATCTGTATTTAAGGATAACGCTTCCATAAATGTATTTTTATCGTTTATCGATAGGTATAACGTATTGTTTCCTCTGCCGCTCCTTAAACATATCGCGTAATTTCCGACTTCTAAAATAGTAATTTTTCCTTCGACAATTCCTATTTGGTTTTGTTTCAGACCGTTTAGGAACGTACTTGTATTCGTATATTCTTGTTTATCCGAGAAACCTACGAAATTGTTTGCTACCGCCTCTTTAACGGTTGAGTATTTAATGTCTTCGTCGAACGAATATTTCGTAACTTCTACAACGTTTTTATCCTTTTGTTCGAATTCTAAAATAAGAGTTACGTCACGGGTTTTATACTCTGCGCTTTCTAACCCTATCGTCATTTCTATTTTCCCGGATAGTTCTTTATCTCCCGGCGTAAACTTATAAACGTTTTTGCTTATTTCCTCGATTTTTCCGTTCTCGGGATTACTTATGCTTTTAATTGTAAACTCAAATCCTTTGGGAAGAATAAGTCTTTCATTCATGTCTATTATCATTTCATTTCCACGATCAATTACGTACGGACGAACGGTTTCTATGAATTTTTCTTCGCCGGAACTAAAAAAACTTCTACCGGTTTGAAATACCGACGCAATCGGAACGAAAACAATTCTCTCGGGCGTATCGTACAATTCTTTTGATTCGTCAAGTAAACTTTGACCGAGTAATGTTTCGAAATAATAAGTAAAATTGTACTCTGTTACTTTCGATAAAGCCCTGTACCACGCGTCCGCGCCGGTAAGTCCGGTTTGCGCTCTCGCCGCCGCCGTAAATACGTCGGTTCCGAAAGAATGTATAAGATCGGCATAGGCGTTAAGAGAATTTTGCGGAGTTCCGGATTCGGCTCCCGCTAGCGTTTCTCTTAAACTTCTCGACGGATCGGTATATCTATTCCAACCCGTAAGATCGTTGTCGGTTAAAGAACGTTTGTCCGAAATATTGGTATAAAGCGCATAACTTAAAAGCGACGTGGCGTTATTTGTTACTTCATTGGTTTTTGTGCCTTCCATTCCGTAACTTTGATACAAATGGTTATACTCGTGAATATTTCCCCAGAAACCGTCGGCAACCATTACGTCATAGTTTATTGCGCCCTCCATCCACGAGCAAGGCGCGTTCACCCACGAATGTCCGCCTTGAAAAGCGCAAGCGGCTCCGGCGGCAACGAAACAATCGTAAACGTACCCTACGCTTATCGTAGAATTTGCGGAAGTCGGAACTTGCCTACTCGTCATCACGATTTTTTCCCAAAGATCTCCTGTTTTCACTAAGTTTTCATAATCGAAACTTCCGTATTTCTTTACACCCGAAAGTCTTACTCCTAAATTCCATACTTCGAAATCGTAGTACGGCGCCGAATAGTTTTTCATCTCTTCAACTTCTTCTTTGGTCGTAAGACCGTGTACGTAACGAGCATATTTCACTGCGCCCGAAACGGTTACGGTAAATGTTTTTCCTGTTGCGATCGGATAAATGAAAATAGGTCCGCCTAACGGAGAACCAACGTATGCGGTTGTAGTTTTTACGCTTAATTTATTAGCGATAACGGGCATACGAACAAAGTCTTTTGCTTTCCGAATGTTATTTATATTATTTCTATGGCTGACTTGACCCACGCATATCAAGAGTTCTCCTCCCGCCGCCAAAAGGTCATCCTCGGAAAGTTCTATTTTTACAACTTCGCCTGCGGGCGCATACAATCCGGTAACGTAATTTCTTTGTTCGAGCGCGGAAATGGTAATTCTTTCTACAACCGCTTTTTCTTCGTCCGAAACGTCGCCGTAGTACATTCCTTCGCTTGCTATGTGTTTGTATATTTTTTCCCCGGTTTTTTCGCCGTTAAGATAATAATTACCGTACTCGTCCATAGCGTCGTACGTAGATTCGGAAGCCATTATAAAAGCATTTTCTCTAAGAATATTATCCTTTTCTTCGTCAGTCAACCCGGCAAGAACCGTTCCGTAAACAGGATACTTTTCACTTAACCCCTCGCTCGAAATTTCCGTAGGAATGGTTCTTTCGACAGTTTCTAATGTCTCTTGCCACTGACATGCTTTACTTTCGAAAACGTTCTCAAAATCGATTTTTTCGAGTTTTGCGCAGTTTTTGAAAGCGTATGCTTGTATCGACGTAAGGCTTGCAGGCAATTTGATGCTTGTTAAACCGCTCTGACCAAACGCCGAACTGTTTAACAACCACAATTTACTGTCATCCGGGATAGTAAACGTTGTAAGGTTTGCACATTTGCTAAAGGCGCTTACTTCAATTACTTCTACGGACTTTGGTAATACAAATTCTGTCAAGCCGCTGCCGTTAAAGGCGTTGTTTCCTATGGTTTTTAAACCTTCCGGCAAAGTCAAAGTTTTGAGAGAAACGCAATCTTTAAACGTATAATCCGCAATCGCCGTTATCGGCTGCTCGAATACGACGGTTTCCAAAGCCTTGCAGGACTCAAATACATTAGTTTCCATCGTAACTGTGCCTTTTATCGTTGCCGAAGTCAATGACTTGCACTGGTTAAAGGCGTATTGTCCGATTTGAGTGATAGTGGCGGGTATTACTACGGACTTGATGCCCGAGCCAAAGAACGTGTACGCCGATATACTTTGGAGTTTAGTCGCATTTGCAAAGTCAACCGTATCGAGCGCAGAAGTTTCGGTAAAGGCGTATTGTCCTATACTCGTCAACTGACTGCCTTCTTCAAAGGATAC
>CAKRAY010000149.1 GCA_934296355.1 uncultured Clostridia bacterium | reverse complement strand
TGCGTAAGGCGCGTCTTCTTTTGCCATCGCCGCGCGCAAACGCCCGATTTTTTCTTCTTGCGTTTCTCCCGCTTCTTCGTTTGTCAGAAGCCACGCGGGCGTAATCTCCCTTGCGGGTCTATCTTCCCATAACGCGTCCGCCAAACTTTCGTCGGAAACGGCTTCGACGCCGCATTTTTGTAACGTTTTCACGAAAGCCACGCTGGCGAGTCGGAATGAAAATGCGACTTTGGGTTGCTCTTTAATCGATTTGAGATACTCGAACACGGTTTTTACACCTTTTTCACCCTCTTTCATCAATTCTATTCCGGGGAGCAGTTCTTCACTCGCTTGAATGAAATACCGCCCGTCCGTCCATAACTTTGCTTCGGTTTTCGTAACCACGAGCGTGCCGTTGCTTCCCGTAAAACCGCTGAAATAATCGCGCGCTTTGAAGTGTGTGCTTACGTACTCGCTGCCGTGGTCGTCCGCGTCGAAACAAATATACGCGTCGACGCCGAGTTCTGCTAATTTTGATTGTAAAATCTTATATTTATACATAATGTCTCCGTAGTTACTTATAAAAAATCCGACTGCCGACGGGCAATCGGATTCGTTCTTTTTTTTCGGCTTTCGCCCGATTGCGCTTACGATAAATTACTTAACGAAAGCGGAAAACGCTTTATGCGCTTCGTAGATATCCGCTTTGGAGATGAGTTCGTAAGGGGCGTGCATACTAAGTACGGGTACGCCCAAATCGACGGTGTCGATGTTATAGTTCGCGAGGAACTTAGCGACCGTTCCGCCGCCGCCGAGGTCTACTCTGCCGAGTTCGCCCGTTTGCCAAACTACGCCGTCTTTTTCGAAGATACCGCGAAGGAATCCGATGAATTCCGCGGAAGCGTCGTTAGAGCCGCTCTTACCTCTCGCGCCGGTAAACTTGTTCATCGCTACGCCGTGGTTCGCGTACGAAGTGTTGTTCTTCTCGAACGCGTCGGCGAACGCGGGGTCGAACGCTGCGGTAACGTCTGCGGAAAGACAAGCCGATTTACTGCGAACGTACGCGCTGCTTAAACCGTAACTCTCCGCAATCGCGTCGATAAGGTCCTTAATGAGTATGCATTGCATACCGGTGTTGCCCTCGCTGCCGACTTCTTCTTTGTCCGCAAGTATGGTAAGCACGGTGTTATCCGTTTCGGTTTCCATAGTAGCGGTGATTTCGGGATAAGCGCAAACTCTGTCGTCGTGACCGTAACCGGCGAGGAACACTCTGTCAAAGCCTACGTCGCGAGATTTAAGCGCGGGTACTACTTCGATTTCCGCGCTGAGGAAGTCTTCTTCGGTAACGCCGTATTTTTCGTTAAGATATTTGAGCGCGCCTTTCTTAACCGCGTCTTTTTCCTCTTCTTCCAAGGGAATAGCCGCGACGATTACGTTAAGATTTTCCGCGTTGAACGCCGTAGCGACGGGTTTGGTAACTTGTTCTTGCGAAAGGTGAGGTAGCAAGTCGGTTATGTAGAAAATCGGGTCGGAATCGTCCTCGCCTATTTTTACGTTAATGACTTCGCCGTTTTTCAACGCGATTACTCCGTGCAAAGCAAGCGGAATCGTAAGCCATTGATACTTCTTTATACCGCCGTAATAGTGGGTCTTCAAGTAAGCGACGTCGCTCGCTTCGAACAACGGAACTTGCTTCAAGTCAAGTCTGGGACTGTCTACGTGCGCCACGAGAATACGAATACCGTTTTTTACCAACGCTTCTTTCGTTCCCGCTTTAATAATAAATAATCCTTTGCCTCTGTTGTTATAGTAAAGTTTTTCTCCGGCTTTGATTTTATTGCCGATTTCGTAAGGTTTGTATCCGTAAGAAGAAACAAGTTTTATGCTTTCGGCAACGACTTCTCTTTCGGTTTTGCCGTTATCGAGATATTTCGCATATCCTTCGGAGTACTCGAAAACTTTTTTTAATTCCTCTTGGGAATAAGCCTTGTAGGCGTTCTTTCTTTCATACGTTAAGTCCATATGAACCTCCCTTTTTGTTATTTTTGTTATGATTATATCACGCTTGAACTGTAAAATCAAGCAACACCGCAATGTCGAAGCGACCAAAACGCGCCGACTAATAAGGAACTCTCTCGTACTTCGCTCGTGCCGTAAGATGTATTTGCGGTGCAAATAGTGATATCGTCTACGTTGTAGAAAGTGCTATTGCTTACCTTGCAAACAGTGATATTTTTAGATAAATCTAAAAGTTATATTTTGACTTGCAGTCAAAGTTATGGTTAGAAATTATATTAAATAAATCCTTAACTCGCCGTAAGGCGAATATAACCGCCGTAAGGCGATATAACTCGCTATGCGTTGCCGTCACACGCTTCCGCGGCTATACGCTTATCAAAGAATAAAGTCTATTCGCGTAACTGCGATGCAACGTGCGTACGTTGCTCACACGTTGCCGTTTAATCTTTTTTTGATTAAGATTCTGAACCCGTGGTCGGGGAGCGTTAGCGAGCCGGATAAAATCTCTTCCTTGCCCGTAATCAAGTCCGAATACACGCCGAGGAACTCTCCGTGATTAAACGTTATCGGCGCGCCGATATTGACCGCGACGATAACTTCTTCTTCGCCGTATTTACGAGTAAACACCAAACTTTCGTTCCTTTCTATGAGATTTTTATACCCGCCGTAAGAGAACACGGCGTAGGTATTTCTCGCCGCGACGAGTTTTTTTATCAACTCGGTTATGGGCGCGGTTTGAGGTTCGGTTATTTCGGGGCGCAACGCGTCGTCGCCGCATTTTTTATCGCCCTCTATGCCCCATTCGCCGCCGTAGTAAATCGTAGGTATGCCCGGTTCGGTAAAAAGCAACGCGTACGCTATCGGCAAGTTTTGCTTGTCGGTAAGGTTCGTCGCAATTCGTGAAACGTCGTGATTTTCGAGGAAAGTCATTAAGTGCATGCCCTTGTACATGCACCAATAGTCGCCGCCAAACTGACGATGAAGCGAATAGGAAAGTTCGAATAGATTTTTTGAGTTAAGCGCGGAATATAAACTCTTATAGTTCTCGTAATTAGTGCAAGAATGTAAAGTTTCGTTATTCACTATGAGATTATAATCTCCGAAAATCACTTCGCCTATCAAGGGAAAATCTTTCTTTTTGTCTTCGCATACCGTTCTTAGTCCTTTAAGGAAATCTCTGTCGAGCGAGTACGCCACGTCCAATCTCAATCCGTCGATATCGAATTCGTCGATCCAAAACTTAACCGCCGTGAACAAGTACCTTTTCACGTCGGGGTTGCGTAAATTCAGTTTAACGAGTTCGTAATGCCCTTCCCACGGTTGATAATGCAATCCGTCGTTATAGGGCGTGTTGCCGCCGAAATCGATAAAAAACCAGTCCTTATACGCCGAATCTTGCCGTTTTTCCAAAACGTCCTTAAAATAAGGAAAGCCTCTGCCGACGTGATTAAACACGCCGTCCAAAATCACGTTGATACCGTTTCTATGGCAAGCCTTTACCAAAGCGGTAAGGTCAATGTTTTTACCTAAGCGTTTATCGAGAGTAAAATAATCTCTCGTATCGTATCCGTGTCTGTCGGATTCGAAAAGGGGCGATAAATAAAGTCCCCCCACGCCCAAATCGACAAGATGCGGAATAAAATCTTTAATTCTGTCTATTCTCTTAACGATTTTGTCTCCGTCGTTCGTTTGCGGACAACCGCAAAACCCGAGCGGGTATATCTGATATAACGTTCTCGTATCGGTCCACATAAAAAGCCTACTCCCGTAAATAAAAAATAAGGTTAATAATATAATACTACATAATTCAAAAAAGAGCAACGCTGATTATCGGTACCAGTCGCAAGGGGGCATTACATTACAGTCAAAAGAGGTCGTTATCGCGACCTCTTTCTTTGTGTAATTC
>CAKRAY010000148.1 GCA_934296355.1 uncultured Clostridia bacterium | reverse complement strand
TAAGAAAACCGGGCGTTAAGCATAAAGTCCATGGCGTAAAAATTGCGCCGATTATAGATAAAAGCATCAATACTCCGCAAATAGGTGCTATTACCGTTAATACGCGTAGTTTTCTTTTATCTTCGCAAACGTAGTGTTCGAGGACGTAACTACTTGATATACGCAACGGTTACCCCCTTGCCGCCCTCGCCGTAGTTTCCGTCGCGGAAACTCTCGATTTCCTTACGCGATTTCAAGTACTTTTGCGTAACTTTACGCAAGATACCCTCTCCGTAACCGTGAATAATTCTTATTTCGTGCAACCCGCCTCTGACTGCTCTATCGAGATATTCTTCCAACAGTTCTTCGGCCTCGATGCCCGTTTTACCTATGATATTCAACTCGGTAGGAACAGACTCGTTGTGTAAGTTAACTAAATCTTGACGATAATTTTGTTTTTTCTTTTGATTTTCGATAGGTTTTAATCTTGTTAAGTCGGTAATTTTCGCTTTCGTGGTCATATTTCCGAGTCTGACCGTAGCGATATTGCCCGCGGGATTAATATCGCTTACAACGCCCTCGGCGTTCATCGCTTTTACCAATACCCTATCTCCGACGGCGATCTTACCGTCTTCTTCTTCGAGAATCCCCTCGAACTCGTTATTGTCTATTATGATATACTTATTCAGCGATTTCCTAAGTCTACGCGCCTCGAATAAATTCTTTTCCGTAGGATTATCGAGAAAGTCTTTTATTTTGGCTATTATTTCGTTTACTTCTACCATTGCTTCTTCGACAAGACGCTTAGTTTCTTTTTTTACGCTAACGTTAAGTCTGTCGCGTTGTTCGTACAGTTTTTTTCTTTCTTCTTCCGCTAAGCGTTTGATTTCGTCCGCTTCTTTTTTTGCTTTTACGCTTTCTTCGAGGTATATTTCGGCTTCACGCTGTTTTTGTTCCAAAGATAGCATCACGTTCTCGAAATCGAACTTTTGTTGATTTATGCCGTTTCTCGCTTTTTCGATAATCTCTTTTTTTAGTCCTAACTTTTCGGCGATAATCAACGCGTTGGACGCGCCCGGCAATCCTATAATCAGTTTGTACGTCGGCGAATAAGTCATCGGATTAAAATCCATTGACGCATTTTGCGCTCCGTCGGTAACTAAAGCAAACTCCTTAAACTCGTTATAATGCGTAGCTATTACCGCTTTCGCGCCGAGTTGCATAATATACTCGGTAATGCTTAGCGCAAGCGCCGCGCCCTCAGTCGGGTCCGTTCCAGCGCCGAGTTCGTCAAGTAATATAAGTGACTTATCGGTTGCTTCGTTTATTATTCTAACGACGTTCGTCATGTGCGAAGAAAAAGTGCTTAGACTTTGCTCTATGCTTTGTTCATCGCCGATATCGCAGAAAATATCGTCAAAAACCGTTAATTCCGCTTCTTGGCAAGGTACGTATAAACCGCTTAAGCCCATAAGTTCTATCAACCCAAGCATTTTCAAACACACCGTTTTTCCGCCCGTGTTCGGACCCGTAATAAGCAACACGTTAAAGTCTTTTCCTATATAAATGTCGTTAGCGACTACCTTTTCGGCGGGAATAAGAGGATGTCTGCCTTTAACGATATTTACATATCCCGTTTCGTTAAAAACAGGTTTTACGCAAGAATAAGTGTCGGCATAATAAGCTTTGGCAAACAATACGTCAAGTTCGGTAATGGTTTCGAAAGTATACTTTAAGAAACCCGCTTCCGAAGCGATGCGCGCGGTAAAAACGCGTAGTATACGTTCGATTTCGGTTTTTTCTTCTAAAATCAACTGTTTTAAGTCGTTATTCATTTCTACAACCGCGAGCGGCTCGACGTATAAAGTCGATCCCGACGCGCTTCTATCGTGAATTAACCCGGGAATTGCGCTCTTAAACTCAGCCTTTACAGGCAAAACATATCGATCTCCTCTTACGGTAACCAATGCGTCTTGTAGGTACTTTTGATAAGTTACGGAATTTACGTACGAATTGAGTTTATTCTTTATTCCTTCTCCCGTCTTACGTATTTTCGACCTTATAACGCGTAAATCGGAAGAGGCGTCGTCGCTCAATTCGGTTTCGGATATAACCGCCTTGTCTATATCGTTTTCTAATCTGACGTTAGTGTAAATTGTGTTCGCTAAATCTTTGATTTCAATGATTGTATCGTCGTTAACGTTAGTTAATTGCTGTTTTAACGTTCTTGCGACTTTCAAAACTCTCGCGACTTTAAGAAGGTCGGCGGGAGTAAGCATACTCATGACTGACGCTTGTTGCAATAAATCTTCGACGTCATCCACGGCAAAAGAAGGCGTTATCGAATACTCGAACAAAATCTTATCCGCTTCCGAAACTCGCGTCAATTCGTCCTCTATTTCTTTCATACAAGAATAAGGTCTAATCGAAAGAATTTTGTTCTTCGCAAAACGTCCCGACGCAAAATGCGCAACCTCGTCGAGAATTTTCGAGAATTCGAGAGTCTTTATCGTTCTTTCTTCCATGCTTATTTTACACCTCTATTCAAATGCAATTTATTGGAATCGCCGGGGTCGTATGTTTTTGCGTGAAAATAATTATCTATCATAGTCGTAATCTCTTCATTACTTGCCAAACTGAAATCTATGTACCTATACGCTTTCAAATCCGCTCTTCCCAAATCGGTAAGTACGGCGTTATGTAAAACGTGTTCGCAATAACCGTCGAATTTTTGAGTCGTAATTAAATACTCGCCTTTCTCGTCGCGTAGTTTAATTTCGCCGTCACAGTCTCCGCAAGATAATCCCACTTGCTTTCTCGGGCAATGATTCAAATACATTAGCGGTAAGTATCCGTACGCATACACCAGCGGTTTATATTTAGAAAACTTTTTTAATTGCGCGGCGTTCAACTCCGTTGAAACCACAAATTGACTTGTGTTCTCTACCAACCAATTTTGCGTATTGGTAATGTTCATAGACGGACCGCAAACCGCAAGTTTATCCATTTTTTGCGCGATACAAATTGCGCCTACGTTGTTAGCGACCACCCCGTCGAAATACTCGATTATGTCTTCGAAAAACTCCTCTTTCGACGTGGGTACGAACGGCGGTATCTTAATATACGCGCGTTTATAACCGCAACTCGCTTTTTTAGCAAATTCTTGACATTTTTCCTTATCGTATACCGAAGGATTGTAGACGATATTGGAAAACTTCATATATACCAAATCTAATTGCGAAATATCGGAAATCTCTACAAAATTGCCGATAGACTTAGGGAACAGCGGATACTCTTCCGGCTCGTACGCATAGTAAATTGATCTGGGTTTCACATATAAACCGAGCGCAAAACGCCAAGCGGCTTCTATACTTTGCTTTCTTAAATAATTAAGTTGCGCTTTGGTTAAAAAAACGTCGTTCATCGTTATTTGATCGACTTCGAACTTAATAGAGCGACTTATACCCTTTTTGAAAGCGCTTATTATTTCTTCGGGCATAAGCGGAATGTTGATTGCCTTAGGAACGACTAAATCCGTTTCATAACGGAAGTCATATCCGTCGATAATCATATTTATAACCGCTTTTTTCCCCGCAAAAAGTTCAAAATTCAAAGCGATATACTTTATCTTGCGTATTGCGTTAAACTTTTCAGCTAAATCGTTATCGGATGTTAAGCGTAATTCATCGCCGGGTTTAAGAATAAAATTGGTTTTAATTTCGTAAAAACGATTTAACTTTACGCCGGTAACGAGCGCGCCGCCCATTTCTCTACGATTGCGTAAAACTTTGAATCCGTCTTCGGGTTTTAACGGTAAAGGCGCGGAAACGTAGCCTACTTTTCCTTCGGTAGTAACGACTTTACCGGCATAGACTCCTATATGATTAGGTACTTCAGGATAAATAATGTTGTTATTGGCAAAATACCCG
>CAKRAY010000147.1 GCA_934296355.1 uncultured Clostridia bacterium | reverse complement strand
TCTTCTTTATATACGGCATAAACTCGGGAAGCAAAACGCTTTCGTCGAGAGTTTCTTCGAGTTTGAAATCGAACTCGTCTTTTTTGTCGTAACGCTCCTTGGGAAGAACGGGAATGAGCCCGGATAAATCGATCGTCGCCGCGCGTAAAGTGATCCTTTTGTCGCGCATACGAAGAAGGTCCGTTCTGCCGCAAAGTTCGTCCACGCTTCTCACGCCGAGTTTAGCCATGATTTCTCTTAACTCCTCGGCAACGAACCTCATAAAGTTCATAACGTACTCGGGTTTACCGCAAAAACGCTTTCTTAACTCGGGGTTTTGCGTCGCTATACCCATAGGGCAAGTATCGAGGTTGCATACTCGCATCATCACGCAGCCCATGGCAACGAGCGGAGCGGTCGCGAAGCCGAATTCTTCCGCGCCGAGGATACACGCTATCGCCACGTCCCTGCCACTCATCAGTTTTCCGTCCGTTTCTAAACGCACTCTCGTACGCAAGCCGTTCTTTATCAACGTTTGATGCGCTTCGGCTAAGCCGAGTTCCCACGGCAATCCCGCGTTATGTATCGAACTTTTAGGCGCGGCGCCTGTGCCGCCGTCGTAACCGGATATGAGTATTACTTGCGCGCCCGCTTTTGCCACGCCCGCCGCGACTGTGCCTACGCCCGCTTCCGAAACGAGTTTTACCGATATTCTCGCTTTACGATTGGCGTTCTTCAAGTCGAAAATCAGTTGCGCCAAGTCTTCTATCGAATATATATCGTGATGCGGCGGCGGAGAGATTAAGGAAACGCCCGCGGTGGAATAGCGCGTGTTTGCTATCCAAGGATAAACCTTTTTTCCGGGCAAATGCCCGCCCTCGCCCGGCTTCGCGCCTTGCGCCATTTTTATTTGTATTTCTTGCGCGCTGCAAAGGTATTCGCTCGTAACGCCGAACCGCCCCGACGCGACTTGCTTTATCGCGCTGTTTTTTATCGTGCCGTATCTCGACGGGTCCTCGCCGCCTTCGCCCGAATTGGACTTGCCGCCGAGCGTGTTCATCGCAATCGCCATACAAGTATGCGCTTCTTCGGAAATCGAGCCGTAACTCATCGCGCCCGTCTTGAAACGTTTTACTATTTCGCTTGCCGGCTCTACCTCGTCTATGGGAACGGGATTTTCGCTCCAAACGAATTCGAGCAAACCTCTTAACGTATGCGGCTTGTTTTCGTCGTCGACGAGTTTGGTATACTCTTTGAATTTTTCGTACGAACCGTCGAAAGTCGCGCGGCGCAAGGCGATTATCGTTTCGGGATTATAAAGGTGGTCTTCCGCTTCTTTGCCGCTACGAAGTTTATGATAGCCGGAACTGTCTAACGTTTCGTCCACGCCCAATCCCAGCGGGTCGAACGCTTGATTATGCCGCCACTCTACGCCCTCGTCGATTTCCTTTAAGCCTATGCCGCCCACTTCGCTGACCGTGTCGGTAAAATACTTGTCGATAACTTCCTTGCTAATGCCCACCGCTTCGAAAATTTGTGCCGATTGATAGGACTGCACTGCGGAAATTCCCATTTTCGAGGCGATTTTTACTATACCGCGCAATATCGCGGAGTTATAATCATCTATCGCCGTGTGGTAATCTTTATCTAATCTGCCGTTATCTATCAGTTCCGCTATGCACTCTTGCGCAAGGTACGGGTTTATCGCGCGCGCTCCGTATCCGAGTAGCGTGGCGAAGTGATGCACGTCGCGCGGTTCGGCGCTTTCAAGTATTATCGATATAAGGGTACGCTTTTTCGTGCGAATCAAGTGATGTTCCATAGCCGACACAGCAAGTAAAGACGGTATCGCAACGTGATTTTCGTCTACGCCCCTGTCCGAAAGGATAATCACGTTGGCGCCGCTGGCGTACGCCCGATCGCAGTCGACGAATAATCTATCTAACGCCCGCTCCAATTTCGTGTTTTTATAGTACAGCAAAGATACCGTTTGCACAGAGAATCCCGGCTTACGCATATTGCGAATTTTCATTAAATCAACCGAAGTGAGAATAGGATTGTTTATCTGTAAAACCCTGCAATTCTCCGGTTTATCTTCCAGTAAGTTGCCGTCCGAACCGACGTATACGGTGGTGTCGGTTACGATTTCTTCCCGAAGCGCATCTATCGGCGGATTGGTGACTTGCGCGAACCTTTGCTTAAAATAGTTAAATAACGGCTGATGTTTTTCCGATAAAACGGCAAGCGGTATATCGGCTCCCATGGACGCGATAGGCTCCGAGCCGTTTTTCGCCATTGGTAAAATCGCGTCGTTCACGTCCTCGTAAGTATAGCCGAAAACCTTGTACAGTTTGTTGCGTTCTTCTTGCGAGTACACGGGTATTTTCTTGTTCGGAATAGGCAACTCTTTAAGCGTGACTATATTGCCGTCGAGCCATTCGCCGTAAGGCTTGCTCGACGCGTAGAAGTTTTTCAATTCTTCGTCGGAAACGATTTTTCCGCGCGCTGTATCGACAAGGAGCATCTTGCCGGGTTGCAAACGCGATTTTTCCACAATTTGCTCTTCGGGTATATCGAGCACCCCTACTTCGGATGACAAAATCAACTTTTTGTTCTTTGTTATATAGTATCTTGCGGGGCGCAAGCCGTTTCTGTCAAGCACCGCGCCTACGGTATCTCCGTCCGAAAACAGTATTGCCGCGGGGCCGTCCCAAGGCTCCATCATCGTGGCGTAATACCTATATAAATCTCTCTTTTTTCTATCCGCGGCGAGGTCGTTTTTCCATGGTTCGGGGATGGTTATCATTACCGCGAGCGGCAAGGGCATACCGTTCATAACCAAGAACTCGAGAGTATTGTCGAGCATTGCCGAATCCGAACCGGACATAGAGATGACGGGTAAAATCTTATCGCCGGCGACGTCCATAAGTTTAGAACGCATGGTTTCTTCGCGCGCGAGCATTCTGTCGGCGTTGCCTCTTACCGTATTTATTTCGCCGTTATGTAAAATCAGCCTGTTCGGGTGCGCCCTTTCCCAACTCGGCATAGTATTGGTCGAGAACCGCGAGTGAACCATGGCGATCGCGCTTTTATAATCGGGGTCGCGCAAATCGTCGTAAAAGTTCCTTAACTGTTTTACCAAAAACATACCCTTATACACTATCGTACGAGAAGAAAACGAACAAACGTAGGTGTCGTCGTTACTTTGTTCGAACTCTCTTCTTATGCAATATAACTTTTTATCGAACTCTAAGCCCTTGCTAACATCCTCGGGTTTTGCGACGAAGCATTGCGTAATGCGTGGCATAGAACTTCTTGCCTTTTCGCCCAGTATGTTTTCTTGTACGGGTACTTCGCGCCAGAACAAGAACTTAACGTTCTCTTTCTCGCAAATAATCTCGAACATTTTTTGCGCTTGTTTTCTACCGAGCGCGTTTTGCGGAAGGAAAAACATTCCCACGCCGTAACTGCGTTCTTCGCCTAAATCATAGCCTTGCTCTTTTGCTTTTTTAGAGAAAAAATCGTGGGAAATTTGTAGTAAAATTCCCACGCCGTCGCCCGTTTCTCCGGTAGCGTCTTTGCCCGCGCGGTGTTCGAGCCGTTCCACTATGGTAAGCGCGTCGTCAACCGTTTCGTGCGTTTTTTTCCCTTCGACGTCCACGACCGCGCCTATTCCGCACGCGTCGCGTTCGTATTTTTCGTTATATAATCCTTGCCTTACGCCATCGGATTCCATGCTTTTCTCCTAAATACAAGTAAAAATTTCGTGATTCTTTATCATAATCGCATTGTAAATATCGGACGCTTCTCCGTTCGGAAAAACGTCCGTATTCTTTCTTTTTTTTATTTTTTCTTTAGTACGTTACTTAGTTGTTTTGTCTTTTGTATACAGTATATTTTTCTTTTGTATATAGTATATTTTTCTTTTGTGTTTTTGTAAA
>CAKRAY010000146.1 GCA_934296355.1 uncultured Clostridia bacterium | reverse complement strand
ATAAAAGACCGTTTTTTACCGGATAAAGCGATAGACATAATCGATGACGCGTGCAGTAAAGCGGTATTGGAAAAGAAAACGACTGTCGACGAAGCGATTATTCGTGAGGTAATTTTCGAGTATACGGGAATACCGATAACAGAAATTGAAGGCGATATAGGGAAAAATCTTCTTAATTTAGAAAACAAACTCAACGAAAGAATTATAGGACAAAACGAAGCAACCGAAAAAATAGCGTTAGCCTTGCGGAGGTCGCGAACGGGTATTAGGGATGCGAACAAGCCGATAGGTTCGTTTATTTTCTTGGATACTACCGGCGTTGGAAAAACGGAAACGGCAAAAGTTTTAAGCAAAGAATTATTCGGTTCGTCTAAATTTATGATTCGTTTCGATATGTCGGAGTTTATGGATAGAAATTCCGTAAATCGTTTAATAGGCGCGCCGCCCGGGTACGTAGGTTACGAGAGCGGAGGAGAACTCACCGAAAAAGTAAAGAATATGCCGTATTCCGTGGTATTATTCGATGAAATAGAAAAGGCGAATTCGGATATTTTTAATATTTTGTTACAAATACTCGACGACGGTAGACTTACGGACAACAAGGGGCGGACGGTAGATTTCAGCAACACCATAATCATAATGACATCTAACGTAGGTACCGACAAAATTAATAAAAAGAGCGTCGGATTCGGCGACAAAACGGGGATAAGAGAAGATTTTGAAGCGTCGCAAATAAACGCGTTAAAAAGTATTATGAAACCCGAATTGCTTAATAGGGTCGACTCGATAATAGTATTCAATAGTTTAGATAAGGAAAAACTTTATAAAATAGCGAATATATTATTAGAGAATACAAAAAAGGTCTTAAAGGAAGAAAAAGGAATTGACCTTACAATAGATAAAGAGGTCGTTAAACATATAGTAGATATAACTACTGAAGAAGGATACGGTGCAAGGCCCGTTAGAAGAATGATTGAAAAAACAATCGTAGATCCGATAAGTAAGTTTATTCTTAACGATAACCTGAGTGATGTCGAGATTCGAGTTGAAATTAAGAATGACGCAATAGTTTTCTACGATAAAAATAGGAGGTTATACTTATGAAGGTTGAAATCATTTGCAAAAATTATCGTTTAGACGAAAACTTTAAGTCTTTAATCGAAAAGAAAATCGACAGATTGGACAAATACTTCGATAACGACGCCACGGCAAAGGTGAAACTCGGTAAACAAGGCGGAAGTTTTACCACCGACGTTGCGATAAATTGGAAAGGAAAAGTCATTCGTTCGGTATCCGAAACGTTGAGAATGGAAGACAATATCGACATAATTATTCCTAAACTCGAAAGACAGATTATAAAATACAAGAGTAAATTTACGGATAAAAACAAAACCGGAGCATTGCCCCTAATCGAGGAACCCGAGGAAAATACGGAGAAACCGAGCGTTGTGAAAGTAAAGAAATTTGCGATATCGGTTACCACGGTGGAAAACGCGATCGAAGAAATGAGCATGCTCGGACACGATTTTTACGTATTCCTTAACGGCGATACCAATAAAGTAAACGTTCTGTATAAAAGAACCGACGGCAATCTCGGTTTGATTGAACCCGAGTATTGATTTAGTAATAAATGATTATCGGATTATCTACCGCTTCCCTTTTTTCGAGGGAATTGACGGAAAATTGTTTTAGAATAGTAAACAGTCTAAAAATACCTCTTTGCGAGGTATTTTTAAGCACTTATAGAGAATATGAACCGAGTTTTATCGATATATTGTTGGACAGAATAGGAGAAACGAAAGTTTATTCCGTACATACGCTTACTCAGCAATACGAACCTGAACTCTTTAACGTTATGCAACGCACGAGAGAGGATAACGAGGCTATATTTGTTAAATGCGCCGATGCGGCGGGTAGGCTCGGTGCGTCTTATTATATTTTTCACGGTCCCGCAAAGTTTAAGAAACTACCTTACGTGCATGATTATCCGAAACTCGGCGCGAGACTCGAAGAACTACGCGCATTAATGAAAAAGTATTCTTTCGGCAAAACCGACATGGCTTACGAGAACGTTCACTGGGCTTTCTTTAACAATCCGGAATATTTCGATAACTTAAAAAAATATACCGGAATCAAAACTTGTTTAGATATAAAACAAGCAAAGTTAAGCGGTTATTCCAGCGAAGAATACATTAAATGCATGGGAAAGAGATTGACAAACGTGCATTTGTGCGATTATAATAATCAAGGTTTTCCGACGTTACCTGGCAAGGGTATGGTTGATTTCGTAAAACTGTTTCGCACGTTAAAGGAGTATGGTTACGACGGACCGCTTATGATTGAAGTGTACGCCGATAACTACGTCGATTACGACGAACTTGCGAGATGTTATGATTATCTTAACGAATGTTTGTTTCAAGCAAACGACAATACACACTAAGGAGTATAAATATGATAAAGAAAGAACCTATATATTTTGATTATAGTCGGTATTGCCGACGCCGACATTCACGCGTCGAAAAACGCAGCGAAAAAGGCTTTCGAGTATTTTCAGGCAAACAGAGGCACCAATATGATGGGTTGGTCGGAACTTGCTTATAATCAAAAAGAAGTAGTTACCGATATTATCGCTACCGCAAAAAATATACGCAAAAACTTTGATACTTTCGTGGTTTTAGGAATAGGCGGTTCCGCTTTGGGCCCGATGGCATTATTCCAAGCGCTTTGCCATTTACACCACAACGAGTTACCGAAGTCTAAAAGAAAAGCGCCTAAGTTTTACGTAGAAGACAACGTCGACCCCGAAAGAATGAAAGCGTTGCTCGACGTAATCGACGTAAGAAAGACAATGTTTAACGTTATAACAAAAAGCGGGTCAACGAGCGAAACCATGACCCAATATTTAATAATCAGCAAATTATTAAAGGAACAATTGGGCGAGGACGCTAAAAACCATATTATCGCCACAACGAGCGAAAGCAAGGGAAATTTAATCAAAATCGCCAAAAAAGAAGGATATAAGACTTTCTATATTCCCGACGGAGTCGGCGGTAGATTCAGCGAACTTTGTCCCGTAGGTTTACTGCCCGCGGCAGTACTCGGTATCGATATAAAAGCGTTACTTGAAGGCGCGAAATTTATGGATAAGAGATGCTCGAAAGCGGACGTAAAGAAGAATCCCGCTTTGATGGCGGCTTTATTGCAATTCCTCGCTATAAAGAAGGGCAATAATATATCCGTAATGATGCCTTATGCAGACAGTCTAAAACTTATGGCGGACTGGTACGCTCAATTATGGGGAGAAAGTTTAGGTAAATCCACCGACTTAGACGGCAACAAAGTTTACGTTGGACAAACTCCGGTTAAGGCTCTCGGCGTTACCGACCAACACAGCCAAGTACAATTATATACGGAGGGACCGTTCGATAAAGTTATTACTTTGATTGCGGTGCAAAACTATAGAACTACGGTAGAGATTCCCGACGGTTGCGAGGATATTCCCGCCGTTAACTTCTTATGCGGACATACCATGAACGAACTCATCGGCGCGGAAATGAATGCGACCGAATACGCTTTGACTCGCGCGCAAAGATTGAACAATAAGATAATTTTGCCCGAAGTGAACGCATTTACTATGGGACAACTTATGATGTTCTTTATGTTGCAAACCGCTTTTACGGGCGCATTATTCAATATCGATACTTTCAATCAACCCGGAGTGGAAGAAGGTAAAAACGCAACTTACGCTTTGCTCGGTAGAGCGGGTTATGAAGAAAAGGCAAAAGAATTGAACGCCAAAAAACCGAAAAGCGAAAACTATATTATCTAATGTAAGCTATAAGAAATTGACGGGTCGGTAATTTTACCGACCCTGTTATTTAATATGTTAAGAATATCCGAATTATCATATAAATATCGTTTTGGTAATTACGCTTTGACCAATAT